>JAIPES010000014.1 GCA_021737045.1 Desulfobacteraceae bacterium
AAAAATTTCAAACTGTTTGAGGCCGACAGGCCGAGTTTTTGAAATTTTAAGCGAAGGCATTGGCTGAATCCGTAAACGGTCAGGAGCGAAAAAACTGACCCCGGCCGCAGGGCTTCCTTCCTGCAACAACAGCGGACGCAGTAAAAAGCTTTTTACGGTGCCATCAAGCCCTGGCGGGGAAATCGGGAAAAAATTTGCCGGGCACGGCCGCGGAATTAGACCGGACGGCACAAATACGCGAAATTTTCAAAACGGTTTTTTTCGACATTTCATGGAAACGCGTCAAAACAGGACAAACAAAAACCCGGCCAAGCCTCCCTGGATCCGGGTGGCCGCACCCGGGGGTGATAATTATGAAACCGTCCGCCGCCTCAAAACGGCCGCGGGCCTGCACACGGTCTGCGAATCAGCCCTTTGCCCCAATATCGCGGAATGCTGGCATGCCGGACATGCCACATTCATGATCCTGGGCAACGGCTGTACCCGCAACTGCCGGTTCTGCGGAGTCGCCGGCCGGCCGAAGCCACTGGATAAAGACGAACCCCGGCGCGTGGCAAAAGCCGTTGCCGCCATGGGGCTGGATCACGCGGTGGTGACATCTGTTACCCGGGATGATCTTTCCGACGGGGGAGCCGGCCATTTTGCCGCAACCATCAAAGAAATCCGGAAAAACTGCCCGAACGCGGGCATCGAGGTGCTGGTCCCGGATTTTGCGGCAAACCGCAGGGCCCTTGAAACCGTGCTTGCAGCCGGACCGGACGTGGTGGGACACAACATGGAAACCACGGCCCGGCTCTATCCAACAGTGCGGCCCGTGGCAGACTACCGGCAGTCCCTGGCCCTGCTTTGCACGGCAAAGCGGATCAACCCTGAATGCATTACAAAATCGGGATTCATGCTCGGGCTCGGCGAAACCATGGGCGAAATCCGCCAGACCATCGCCGACATCCGGGCGGCGGGCGTGCAGGTGCTGACCATGGGCCAGTATCTCAAGCCCGGACCGCAAAACATGGACGTGGCGGAATATTTTTCGCCTGAAATCTTTGCACAACTGAAGCAATATGCAACAGAGGCGGGGTTTGCGCTGGTGGAATCCGGCCCTTTTGTACGAAGCTCCTACAGGGCGGCAGCCCAGGCAGAAGCACTGGGGATTATCCGCACACCGAAATCCGGCAAGACCAATCCAGGGCCTGCGGCCTGCGGACAATAACGGCCATGGATCAAAACTGCACAAACAGGAGACGCAACACACAATGACTTATAACGGCCCATGGAGCGCCCAATACATTGAAACCCAATACAACCGCTGGAAGCAGGATCCAAACTCCGTGGACCCGGACTGGCAGTTTTTTTTCCAGGGCTTTGAACTCGGACGGACCCAAAAGCCGGCAGCGTCCGAAGAAGTATGTGAGCCCTGTGACGAGCAAACCGTCAGAAAGCAGTCACGGGTCGAGGCCCTTGTCTACAGGTATCGCGATATCGGGCACCTGCTGTCGTGCACAGATCCCCTTGCGGCATGCCCCACCGACCATCCCCTGTTAAACCCGAAAGCCTTTGGCCTGGATGAAAAAGACATGCAGCGGCGCTTCTACGCGCCGGGCCTGCCTGAACATCCTGGCCGGCAAATGACCCTTGACGAGCTTGTCGATCATCTGCGCCAAACCTACTGCCGCTCTGTTGGTGTGGAATACATGCACATCCAGGACCCGGAAGAACGCAAGTGGCTTCGGCAGCGGATGGAATCCACACAAAACATGCCGGCCCTTTCAGATGAGGAAAAAATCCGGATTCTTCGGAAACTATCCGAGGCTTCCGGCCTTGAGCAGTTTATCCATAAAAAGTATCTGGGCCAGAAACGCTTCAGCGTTGAAGGCGCAGACGTGATCATCCCCATGCTCGATTCCCTGCTGGCCCATGCCGCGGGTGAACACGGCTGCGAACAGATTGTTCTGGGCATGACCCACAGGGGGCGGTTAAATGTTCAGGCCAATATCCTGAACAGGCCGTATGCCGATGTCATCGGTGAGTTTGAAAGCCACCACAACCCGGAAGCGGAAGTGGGCGCCGGAGACGTGAAATATCACAAGGGCTTTCACGGTCAGATCACCACATCGGGCAACAGGCCAATCGATATCCTCATGGCCGACAACCCCAGTCACCTGGAGTCGGTCAACCCGGTGGTGGAGGGAATGGCCCGGGCCCGGCTGGATGCGGCGGGCATTGAAAACACCGGTGCTGTCATGCCGTTGCTGCTCCATGGGGACGCGGCCTTTTCAGGCCAGGGAATCGTGGCTGAAACCCTGAACATGTCCCAGCTCGATGGCTATCATACCGGCGGCACCGTTCATATCATCGTCAACAACCAGATCGGGTACACAGCCCTGCCCGATGACCTGCGCTCCACCCGGTATGCCACGGATGTCGCCAAAAGTTTAATGGTTCCCATCTTCCACATACACGGTGAAAACCCCGAGGCGGCCGTGCATATTGCAAAGCTGGCCTGTGACTACCGGATGCGTTTTGGCAAGGACGTGGTCATGGATGTGGTCTGCTACCGCAGATACGGGCACAACGAGGGCGACGAGCCCTATTTCACCCAGCCGCTGATGTATGAACGCATCAAAAACCGCCCCACCCCGGCCCGGGTCTATGCCCGGCAGCTCATTGAACAGGGCGTATTGGACGAAAACACAGCCAGCGACATCCAGGAGCAGACAACCCAATGCATCCAGGAAGCCTATGATGCTGTGCAAAAACAAACCGATCAACCGGCGCAGCAAACCACTGCCGAGGATCACCCGCCCACAAGGGAGCCTGAAAAGGGCCGCCAGAAACCCCGGGACCAACAGGATTCCGGCGCGGACACTGCTGTCAAGCCCTCCCTGCTAAAGCAACTGGCTGCAAAAATCAACGCAGCCCCGAATGATTTCCATCTGCACCCCAAGATTGAAAAACTCCTGAAAAAACGTCTGGCCGCAGTAAAAGACGGCAAGGGTATAGACTGGGCAAACGCCGAAGCCCTGGGGTTTGCCACAATTGTAAACCAGGGCATTTCCGTCCGCCTGTCAGGCCAGGACAGCCAGCGGGGCACTTTCAGCCAGCGCCACAGCGTATTGTTTGACACCGCCACCAACGCGGAGCATGTGCCCATAAACAACGCAGCCAAAGACGGAGGCAAAATTACCGCCATCAACAGCCTGCTGTCCGAAGCCGGGGTTTTGGGATTTGAATACGGCTATTCCCTGGTGCGCACAAACGGCCTGACCATTTGGGAGGCCCAGTTCGGCGATTTTGCCAACAACGCCCAGGCCGTCATTGACCTCTACCTTGCCAGCGGCGAGACCAAGTGGGGACGCAGAAGCGGCCTGGTGCTGCTGCTGCCACACGGCTATGAAGGCCAGGGCCCGGATCATTCCAGCAGCCGCGTGGAGCGGTTTTTGCAACTGGCCGCAGATGAAAACTTCTGTGTCTGCAACCCCACCACCCCGGCCCAGTATTATCACCTTTTGCGGGGCCAGGCATGCGCCGGGAGACGAAAACCCCTGATCATCCTGACCCCCAAAAGCCTGCTTCGCCACCCTGAAGCCGTCTCCTCCCTGGATGATCTGGCAAAGGGGAAATTTCAAAAAGTCATAGACGATACCCGGGCCCCGAAAAATCCCGAACAGGTGGTGCTGGTATCAGGCAAGCTGTTTTACGACCTGGCAGAGGCCCGAAATGACAGGGAGGAAAAAAACACGGCCATCGTCCGGGTCGAACAACTCTATCCCTTTGCCGAAAAACAACTGGCTTCGGTGATCAAGAAATACAAAAACTGCCGCCGCTGGCTCTGGGCCCAGGAGGAGCCGGCCAACATGGGGGCATGGAACTACATCCGGCCCCTTTTGGAAACCCGCTTTTCAATCACCCCCAGCTATATCGGCCGCAAGGCCTCGGCCAGCACGGCCACGGGATATCACCACGTACACAAGCAACAGCAGCAGCAGATCATTGACATGGTCCTGAAGAAAAAATAAAAACCTGCAGCACAAGCCCGTTGAAACAGCAAAAGCCCTGTAAGGAGGCTCCATGAAAGTCGATATCAAGGTGCCGGAAGTCGGCGAATCCGTAAAGGAAGCCCTGCTGGCGGAATGGTACAAATCAGACGGCGGCCGGGTTGAAAAAGACGAGCCGGTCTTTGTCCTGGAAACAGACAAGGTCACCCTGGAGGTCCCGGCAGAGCAAGGCGGCACCCTGGAAATCCTTGTCCATGCCGGCCAGAACGTAAAAATCGGACAGGTGGTGGGCAAAATCGACACGGATGCCGCACAAACGGATTCAGCACAAAACACGGACCAGGAAAAACAACCCCCGGAAACAGAAAAAAAGGCGGCTGAACCAGCGCCTGCGCCGGAATCTGAACCGGAACCCGAGCCCGAGCCCAAGCCGGGGTCAAAACAGGCCGAAGCAGCACCCGGGCCTGAAGACAAACCCGACCGGGCCCCGAAAACCCAAGAGGCCGGCGATGACAAACAAGCGGCACAACAGACAGAGACCCTGCCGCCGTCAGTGCGCCGCCTGGTGGCTGAAAACAACCTGGATGTTTCAAAAATCCGGGCAACCGGCCCCAACGGACGGATCACCAAGGGTGATGTGATAGCCTACCTTGAATCCGGCGCCGGACAAACTCCAGCCCAGCCGGAGCAAAAAAGTCCTCAACCTGCGGAAACACAGGAAGCCGTCACCCGCACGCCCATGTCTCCGATCCGAAAATCCATTGCCGCCCACCTGCTCGATGCCAGGCAGAACACCGCCATGCTCACCACGTTTAACGAAATCGACATGAGCCGGGTCAAAACACTGCGGGAGCGGTTCAAAGACACCTTTTACAACACCCACGGGGTGCGCCTGGGATTCATGTCCTTTTTTGTCAAAGCATGCGTGGCCGCCCTCAGGGAGTTTCCGGAAATCAACGCCAGCATAGAAGAAGATGAAATCATCTATCATCACTATTATCACATCGGCATTGCCATTGGCGCCAAAAAGGGCCTTGTGGTGCCGGTTGTCCGGCATGCAGACCGGCTCGGTTTTGCAGACATCGAAGAAGCCATTGCGGACTTTGCCGCGCGCGTGGAAAAAAACCGCATCACCCTTTCCGAGCTCGAAGGGGGCACCTTTTCGATCACCAACGGCGGCATCTACGGCTCGCTTTTGTCCACACCCATTTTAAACATGCCCCAGAGCGCCATTTTGGCCATGCATAAGATCGAGGACCGGCCGGTGGTGGAAAACAAGGAAGTGGTGATCCGGCCCATGATGTATGTGGCGCTCAGCTACGACCACCGGATCGTGGACGGCAAGGACGCGGTGAGTTTTCTGCGGCGCATCAAGGAATTCATTGAAACCCCGGAACGCATGATCATGGAGATATAAAATGGGTGAACAGTCGCGTTATGACTTGATTGTAATCGGCGCCGGCCCGGGCGGGTACGTGGCCGCGGCCAGAGCCGGCCAGTTGGGCATGAAAACGGCCTGTGTGGACAAATTTGACAGACCCGGCGGGGTATGCCTCAATTACGGATGCATCCCGAGCAAGGCCCTGCTCGATTCCTCGGAACATGCGGCCCAGGCGGTCAATTCATTTAAAAACCACGGCATCCGCGTGGGCAAGCCGGAAATCGATCTAAAGACCATGATGGGCAGAAAAGACGAGGTTGTGCGGGCGCTTACCGACAATGTGGAAAACCTGCTCAAAGCCAACAACGTGGAGATTATCAAGGGCACGGCCGCACTGCAGGGCGAATCTGCGGTCAGGGTGGAAAAAAACGGCCAGGCACAGACAATCGCGGCGAAAAACATTTTGCTTGCCACCGGCAGCAGCCCGGCCGAGGTCAAGGGTCTTGAGTTTGACGGCCAGTTTATTGTCAACTCAACCGATGCCCTGGCCTTTGACAAGGTTCCCCGGCGCCTTCTCATCGTGGGCGGCGGATATATCGGCCTGGAGCTGGGCTCGGTCTGGTCGCGCCTGGGGTCAAAAGTGACTGTCGCGGAAATGACAGACCGGATTGCGGGCACGGCAGACAGCCAGTTGTCCCGCCGGCTGCTGCGGATCTTAAAGAGCCAGGGCATTGAATTTAAGCTCAAAACCCGGGTGACCGGCGCGGATGTGCGCAAAAAGACCGTAAAGGTGACACTGGATACAGACGGGGAAAAATCCGAGCAAGTTTGCGAAACCGTGCTGGTGGCCGTGGGCAGGCGCCCGCTGTCTGAAGACCTGGGCCTGGAAGACGCGGGCGTTGAGACCGATTCCCAGGGCTTTGTCAAGGTGGATGCCAATTTCCGCACCGCTGTTGCCAATATTTATGCCGTGGGCGACCTGATCGGCCAGCCCATGCTGGCTCACAAGGCATCGGCCGAAGGCCGGGCCGCAGTGGAAATCATGGCCGGAAAACCCGGCGAGGTGAACTACGACGCAGTGCCCATGGTCATCTACACCTTTCCCGAGGCCGCGTCAGTGGGCAAGACAGAAGAACAGTTAAAACAACAGGGAATTGACTACTGCACCGGCACCTTCCCGCTCACCGGCGCCGGCCGGGCCCGGTGCATGGGAGAGACCGAAGGCATGGTCAAGGTGCTTTCCCACAAAAAAACAGACCGGGTCCTGGGGGTGCACATCCTCTCGCCCCGGGCTTCGGACATGATCGCAGAAGCCGTGTTTGCCATCGAATTCGGGGCGTCCTCGGAAGACATCGGCCGGATCATGCACGGCCATCCCACATTTGCCGAAGCCCTGCAGGAAGCCGCCCTGGTGACCCGGCAGTGCTCCATATATTCGGGATAGAACTCCCCCGCCGCTCAGGGAAGCAGCCCTGCTGTCATGGCACCGGCCAGGGCCGTCATGTATCGGGGATAAAGGCCGCCGGCCACCATGAAAACAATCATGGCAAGGGCCAGGAGCCTGAAGGGCAGGGATACAGCAATGGCCCGGGGCTGTGACGCAGGTGCAGTAAAATACGCGGCCTTAAGGACGCCGAGGTAATAGTAAAGCGATATCACCACGTTCAACATGGCAATGATCACCAGCCACAGCAGACCCTGTTCCATGGCGGCCTTAAAAACAAGCAGCTTTGCCGTAAAACCGATGGTGGGCGGAATGCCCGCCAGCCCGAAAAGCGCCAGCAGCAGGGCCAGAGCCAGCACAGGCGCCCGTTGGTGCAGGCCGGCAAGGGCATCTGTTTTGATGTTTCTGCCGCCGTCTGCGGCCTTGACCACCACCATGAAACAGGTGAATTTCATCACCATAAGCGACAGTCCGTAAAATATTGCACCTGTATAGCCCATGGCGTTTGCACTCAATATCCCGATCATCACGTAGCCGGCATGGGCCACGCTGGAAAAGGCCAGAAGCCGCTTGATATCCTTCTGGGCCATGGCCGCGAGATTGCCCGCGGTCATGGAAGCAACCGATACGAAAATCAGCACCCAGGCCACCCGGTCGCTCTGCCCCCCGGTCAGGGCGATCATGCGCACCAAAATGGCAATGGCAGCCACCTTTGAGGCAGTGGCAATGTATGCCGACACCTGGTGGGGGGCGGCCTCGTAGGCGTCAGGGGCCCATAAATGAAAGGGAAAAACCGCCAGCTTGAAAAAAAATCCCGACAACGACAGAACAAAACCGGTAAAAACCACGGGCTCATTGATCCTTGCCGGCACCTGCCCCATCAGCTCGGCCATGTGCGCTGTTCCAAACGCGCCGTAAACCAGGGCAAACCCGAAAAGCATCACAGCAGATGATGCCGCGCCAAAAACGAAATACTGAAATGCCGGCGCCGCCCCTTTTGGGTATCCCCGGCGAAAATAGACCAGCACATAAAGGCTGTAAGAAGAAATCTCAAGGGAAATATAGATGGTCAGCAGATGTACGGAGCTTGCCAGCAGCATCATGGCAAGGGTAGACAAGCAAAGCAGGAGGTAGAATTCGCTGTGCCGGGCCTTGTCCACTCCTGAAAGATCGGCGCAAAGACATACGGTAAGAAAGAACCCGGAATAGATAAGGGCCTTAAACACCTGGGAGTAAAGATCCACCTGATAGACTCCCTCAAAGACAAGGCCTTCAAAACCCGCAGTGCAGACCGTCAGGACCAGACCGGCCGCAGACAGCATCATGGCCGCGGCATAATCCCGTCCGGGACGGCCCCGGCCCAGACAGAAAAAGAAAAACACGCCTCCTGCCGCCAGTGTATAGAGTTCGGGAATAAACAGGATCCAGTCCGTCATGGCCATACGCTCATCAATTCAGTGAAAAGGGTCTCAACGCTTTCCGGGCCTGCAAGCCCGACTGCCGGTCCCAGGGCATGGATCAGGGGAACCGAGGCGGTCTGGATCAGGTCATACATGAGAAACGGCATCAGACCGAAGCCCACGATGGCCGCGGCCAGCACCGCCCGGGGCATACCCATTGCAAAACTCATGTCCTTTAAATGCGCCCAGCGGGGATTCAGGGGCCCAAAGCAGGTATTGCGGACAACCCGGAGCATGAACAGGGCGTTTACCACCAAAACCCCCACGGATATCATTGCCAGGGCCGGATAAACCCGGAATGCTGCGATAAAAACCAGCAGTTCGGCCCAGAAGCTGGCCAGGCAGGGCACACCGATGCCGGCAAGCGCGGCAATAACAAAATAGCTGCTGGCCGCGGGCATCACAGCCGACAAACCGCCGAGTTCGCCGATTTCCCGGGTGTGGGTGCGGTCATAGATATGTCCCACAGCCGAGAAAAAAAGGGCGGTCATGACCCCGTGGGCAAACATCTGAAACACCGCCCCGTTAATCCCGTCCACTGTCATGGTGGCAAACCCGAGGCCCACGATTCCCATGTGGGAAACACTGGAATAGCCGATCACAAACTTGAGATCCGTCTGGCGAAGGCCCACCATGACCCCGTAGACAATCCCGATGACCGCCAGAACCGCCATCATCGGCGACCAGTACATCCAGCCTTCCGGGCACAGAAACATGCCCACCCGCAGGATGCCGAAAGCCCCGATCTTCATGAGCACGCCGGCATGCAGCATGCTCACCGCCGTGGGGGCGGCCACGTGACCCGTGGGCGACCAGGAGTGAAACGGCCATACCCCGGCCAGAATCCCGAATCCGATATAAAAAAGCAAAAATGCGGTTTTCTGCTCAAAACCGGAAAAAGACGCATTTTCCACCAGGGCGGGCAGAGAAAACGTCTCCAGGCCGGATACGGCTGCCAGATAAATGATGCCCGGCAGAATCAGTGCGCTTCCGAACAAAAGATACAGGGTCAGTTTCATGGCCCCGTACTCCCGTGCGCTGCTGCCCCAGATCACAATGAGCAGATACATGGGAAGAAGGGAGACATCAAACCACACGAAAATAAAAAACAGGTCAAGGGCCATGAACATGCCGTAAACGCCGATGACCAGGAGGATAAACAGGGCGAAGAATTCCTTTACCCGAAAATCGAGTTCCCACATGGAAACAACCCCGGTGAAAAACACAATTCCGGTGAGCAGAAGCATGGGCGCGGCAAATCCGTCTATGCCGTTTAAATAGGAAATGCCCATGGAGGGAATCCAGTCCAGGCGCTCCACGAACTGCATGCCCCCCGCCGCCCGGTCATATGCGGCAAACAAAAAAACCGACAGGGCCAGGGTTGCAGCCGAACATGCCGCACTCACCCATTTGACCGCCGCATTGCTGTTTTTGGGCAGCACCAGCACCAGCGCCAGCCCGCTTACGCATATCAGCAGGATCGTGCTCAAAAACGGAAAGTGTGCGGCATGCATCTGCATGTTTCCCATTTCCTTTAAACAACCAGCAAAATGAGTGTCAATCCGAACATCACGGCAACCGCCACCATCAGCTTCGGCTGGATCATGGCCCGGTGCCATCCCGCAGCCATGCGTCCGCAGATAACAACCCAGCCGGTGATCATGGCCAGCGCCCCTTCAATCACCCGATTCTCCGTCCGCCGGGCCCCCTCGGCAATGCCCCGGTCCAGGACCCGGTCGGTTATCCAGGCGTAAACATGATCCAGGTACCAGCGGCTGGCAAAAAGACGGCCCACAGGCCCGATTTTCTCAGCAAACCCCACCTGATCCGAGGCGCTGCGGCCAAATTGCATCCACGCGGCAAAAATGCCTGCAACCGCCAGAACCGGAGAGGCGATATGGGCCAAAAACGCCGTATGACCGTCTTTGGCATGTGGGCTGTGGATACTGATAAAATCCTGAAAGCCTTGTGCAAAAAACCCCGCCGCCAGGGTAATCACAGCCAGGATCACCAGCACCGCATACATGGCCGCACTGGCGGGCACAGACCCGTGGCCGTGGCTGTTGGCGCCGGCCGCTTGGGTGCGGGGAAACAGGATGATAAAAATCAGGCGGAACGTATAATATGCGGTCAGAAACACTCCGGCAAGCCCGCAAAACAGCCATACGGGATTGTCTGCAGCCGCCAGCGCTCCCATGATCGCCTCTTTGCTGAAAAAACCGGAAAAGGGCCATATTCCGGCAAGCGCCAGGGCGCCGGCTGTCATGCAGACCATGGCTGTTTTCATGCGGCGTCCGCCGGCCCGGCCGATGACAAACATATCGTTTGTATCATGGGCATGGATCAAAACCCCGGCACATAAAAACAACAGCGCCTTGAACCCGGCATGGGTGGTGAGGTGAAATATCCCGGCCGCATAACCGCCCGCGCCAAGGGCCATGATCATGAAACCGAGCTGGCTGATGGTGGAATAAGCCCACACCTGCTTAATATCCCGGCTCACCATGGCCATGGTGGCTGAAAGCAGCATGCTGACAGTACCCACTGCCATGCACACGGTCATGACCGTATCTGACTGGCTGAAAAACGGAAACAGCCGGCCCAGCAAAAAAACCCCGGCGGCAACCATTGTGGCGGAATGAAGCAGGGCACTGACCGGCGTGGGGCCCTCCATGGCATCGGGCAGCCAGGTCATGAGCGGAAACTGGGCGCTTTTGCCGATGATCCCGCCGAATACCAGCAGTGCGGATGCGGTTGTCATGGCACTGGAAAGCCCGTGTGCGCCGCTGTTTAACTCAAAGATCTGCAATGTCCCCCCCCAGACCAGCAAAATCAGCCAGCCCCAGAAAAACAGGGTATCGCCGGCCCGGGTCATGATAAACGCCTTTTTTCCCGCCCGGGTGGCGGAAAACTTCTCATACCAGAAACCAATGAGCAGATAGGATGAAACACCCACCAGCTCCCAGAATATAAAGACCTGGAGGATATTGGGGGCAAGCACCAAACCGGCCATGGCCCAGGCAAACAGGGACATGAACCCAAAATACCGCCCATAGCCGGCATCGCCGGCCATGTAGCCAAGGGAATAAACCTGGACCAGAAACGCAATACAGGTCACAATCACCAGCATGACAAGGCTCAACGGATCGAGCAGCACCCCAACGGCAATCTCAAAATCCCCTGAGGCCATCCATGTCACAGAAGATTGCAGGGGCGCATCCATGCCCAAATGGCGGACCAAAAGACAAACCGCGCAGATCAGGGACACGGCCGCGGCAGCCACGGAAGTCCCGGCCGCTGCTCTGGGCAGGCCCCGGAGAAACACCAGGATGAGCCCGAAGGCCGCCAGGGGCACCACGGCCGCGGCCCAGGCCAGGAAGAGCGAAATTTCGGGTACGGGTTGGAGAAGCATGATAAAAGTGTTAAGGGTTAAGGGTTAAGGGTTCGGAAGCGGCTTTCGGGTCCGGGACACGCGGGCTGTTTTCAATGCATTGCGGATCTATGCTGTGTCGCTGCCGGTATATGCAAACCACCATGGCCAGGCCCACTGACACCTCGGCTGCGGCCACGGCCACGATAAAAAGGGCCATGACCTGGCCTTCGATCTGCTGAAACTGCAGGCCTGCGCCCACAAACACAATGGCAGCAGCGTTTAACATGATCTCCAGTCCCACAATGATCATAATCAGGTTCCTGCGGGTCAAAGTGCAGATCATCCCCATCAGAAACACAATGGCCCCAAGCAGCATGACATGGGTGTAGGGTACAATCATCACGGCTCCTTGTTTCCGGATTGTTTCCGTCTGCCCGCCCTGCCCAGGTGAAGGGCTCCGATCAGGGCAACCAGGAGAAGAATCGAAATCATCTCCACTGCCAGCCAGTGTTGGTCAAACAAATAAAACCCAAACGCAGCGGGTGAGGCCGCTGCCGCAGCCATTGGCCTGCCGGCTTCAGGGCCTGAAAAAAACGCAAGCACCAACGCGGCGGCAATGTATACGCCGCAGACCCCGAAGGCCGCTATAAAGTGGCCTGCCGGAAAAGGGCGATCGGCTCCCGGAGCCATCCGGATCATCATGACAATGAAGAGAAAAAGCACCATAATGGCCCCGGCGTATAAGATCACCTGAAAAATCCCCACAAGCGGTGCGCCCAGCAAATAAAACAGCAGGGCTGTTGCAATAAAGGACACCACCAGGTAAAGCACCGCATGAACCATGTGCTTTCTGGTGATCGCCAGGCCTGCAGAGGCGATGATCAGCGCGGCAATGATATAGAAAAACACGGCGTAAACAGTCATATCCCTCACGGCATGTTGGTTCTGACATTGACCGGCGGCGACTCGTTTACGTGCCCGCCCTTTGGGCGGATCGCGTCGGCCACACCGGCATGATGGTAGAAATTGTAATTTGGGTCCTTTCCGCAGTGGTCCACCTGGAGATCCTCCTTTTCAGCAACCATCTTCAGGATGTCCCGGTCTGCATGTTCAAAAGACGGGGTGAGCTGGATGGCGGCGGTGGGACAGGCCTCCTCGCAGAGCCCGCAGTATATGCACCGGCCGAAATTGATCCGGAACCATGCCGCATACCGCCGACCTTCCGGGTTTTCGGCAGCCTGCATGGAAATGCAGTCCACCGGGCACGCAGCCGAGCAAAGATAGCAGGCCACACAGCGCTCCCTGCCGTCTGGATCAACGGTTAAAATGATGCGCGCCCTGGACCGGGCCGGCAGGGGACGCTTGTACTCGGGATACAGCTCCGTGGCCGGTCCCCGGAAAATGTGCTTCAATGTGGTGTAAAAACCCGTGCAAAGCGAATGCACGACCAAAAACAATTCCTTCATATGCCCACCATCACAAATCCGGTAATCACGATATTGATCAGGGCCGCAGGGATCAGAAACTTCCAGCCCAGGCCCATGAGCTGATCATAACGGAACCTGGGCAAAGTGGCCCGGATCCAGATCATGGCCGTTACCACCAGAACAATTTTTACAAGCAGCCACAGGGGAGCGGGCAAAAGCGGCCCGCGCCAGCCCCCGAGGAAAAACACCGCTGTAAGGGCACCAAGAACCTGCATCTGCACATATTCACCCAGAAAAAACATCCCAAAGCGCATGCCGCTGTATTCCGTGTGATACCCCGAGCCGAGCTCGGCCTCAGCTTCGGGCAGATCAAAGGGAATGCGCTTGCTTTCGGCCATGGCAGAGAGAAAAAATATGACAAACGCCAGGGGCTGGACCAGGATAAACGGCCTGCCCGCCTGGGCGTCTACGATATCGACCAGGCTAAGAGAGCCCGCCAGCATGACCACCGGGACAATGGAAAGCCCCAGGGCCAGTTCGTAGCTGATCATCTGGGCCGCGCCGCGGATGCTGCCGAGCATGGCATACTTGGAATCCGAGGCCCATCCACCCAGCACCACCCCGTAAACACTCAAAGAAGCCATGGCAAAAACATAGAGCAGCCCCACATTCATGTCCGTTACCACCATGGGAATCTTTCTGCCGCCAAGGTGTAAGTCCGGACCCATGGGCACCACCGCAAAGGTGAGCAGGGCCGTGGCGGCCACAACAGCCGGGGCGAACAAAAAAATCCTGCGATGGGCCCCCTGGGGTATGACATCTTCTTTTGTCAAAAGCTTGATGCCGTCGGAAACAGGCTGGAGCAGGCCGAAAATCCCGGTACGGTTGGGCCCGATGCGGGCCTGAAAGCGGCCCAGCAGCTTGCGTTCCAAAAGCACCAGGTAAGCGGCCAGCAACAAAACCCCGGTTAAAATCACCGCGATCTTAATCATTAAAATGGCATATCCTGTCAGCCAGAGTCCCATTGCTGTTGCCTTGTGTTTGTTGGTCCCAAACCGCCCGCCCTGTTTTTTGCCACCGCGGGCCGGCCGGATTTTTTCATCGTTACTGCAAAGGAAAAATCCGCACGCCTTGTGCTGCCATGGTTTTGACCGGCGCTGTCACCGGATAGGTTTTTGTCATCCACTCGAGCATTTCCCCGGGGCCGGCCGGCGGAGCCAGACCCGCAATCTGCCAGGCTGCCTGCCAGGCACCGGGCATATCACCTCCGGGTATGGCTGAGCCGATAACCCTTGGGGGATGGCCCCCTGCCCCGGTTATGCGCACGGGCGTGCCCCCGGCATGGGCGGGGGCTGACCATTGGGCCCTTGCTTCCTGGTTGACATAGATCCCCCCGGCTTCATAGACGCTTGACACCGGGATGACAATATCTGCCCGGGAAACGAGTTCAGTGGCCATGCAGTCGGCTGCACACAAAAATTCCAGGCCGTTGAGCGCGCGCTCCAGAAGATCCCGGTCTGTGCAGTTTTGCCAGAGATCGCTTTCTACGGCCACCAGCGCCTTGATTTCACCGGATTCCATGGCATGGATGAGTTCATCCGGGGGTTGCACCCGGTGATCCAGCAAAAGCCCGCCAAAGGTATTGGCCTTGGGCAGGGTGTAAAACAGGCGCGTGTCCTTTTTATTTTTGCGCAATCGTTTGACAAGGCCGGCTGCGGCCAAAGCCGTGCTTTGATCAACAATGGCAGTGCCGCACAGGATCACCGGAAAGCGGCTGTGCCGGATCTGGTCCTGGATTGCCGCCATTTTGCCGGCATGCTTGCCGGCATTGCCGCCAATTTCGTTTTCCGGCTCAATACCGGACAACAAATCAACGATTTCATGAGGTTCGGCCACAACCTGCTGGAATTCAAACGGCCATTCCAGGTCTCTGGAATCAATGGCGAAAACTTTGGCCCCGGCGCGCCATGCCTGGCGCATGGCCAGGGCCAGCATGGGGGCCTCGCCCAGGGGATCTGCGCCCACAGCCAGAATCATGTCCGCGGATTCAACAGCTTTCATGGATACGACATTTTCCGGGCTCAGACCGGAAACCGCGGCCGGCGCCGCCGGGGCGGCTGCCAGGTCATCGAAAAAAAATCCGCGCCAGGAGCGGCGCCTGCACAAATCCATCCATGCAGCCAGGGTTTCCAGGCTGCTGCGCCCGGAGCCCGCAACCGCAATGGCACCGGCGCCGTATTGCTCCGCCAGGCTATCGAGCCTGCCAGCCGCGGCAGCAGCGGCCTTTTGCGGGGCCATTGCTTTTGCCGCCACACGGCCCTGCCTGGGCCGGTTTTCCGAGTTGACCCAGGAAAACCCGTATCGTCCGCGATCACAGATGAAAGCACCGTTGACCGCCCGACTGAAAGCCGCCTCCAGACGGACAACCTGCCTGTACCTGGCCGAAACCATGATGCTGCAGCCCAGACCGCAGGTGGTACAAACGCCCGTGGTCCGCTCAAAATCCCATCTGCGGCCGGTGTAGCGCGACGGCTTGTCCGTGTAGACACCTGTGGGGCACAGATCGATGAGGTTTCCGGAAAACGGATTTTCAAGCACGCCGTCTTTGTAACGCCCGAAATAAATCCGCTGGGCAATGCCCATGACCCCGAGGTCTGTGTATCCGCAATATTCCTGGTAAAACCGGGAACAGCGGTAACACTGAATGCAGCGGTTTTCCTCGTGGCTGATCAGCGGCCCCAGGTACTGATCTGCATATGTCCGTTTTTTGCCGGCAAACCTGCGGATACCGTGGCCGCCGGCAACGGTGAGGTCCTGGAGCAGACAATGGCCGCCTTCGTCGCAAACCGGGCAGTCATGCGGGTGGTTCATCATCATCCACTCAATGACATGCCTTCTGAAATCCACGGCCTCGGCATCGTCCGTGGCGACCACCATGCCGTCTTCAGCCTCGACCATGCAGCTCATCCGGATGCCTTCAACGGGTCCGTCTATGAATTTCACCGCGCATACCCGGCAGGCGCCCACCGCCCCGAGTTCCGCAAAATAGCAAAACCGCGGGATATAGATACCGGCGCTTTCGGCGGCATCAATGACCCGGGTGCCTTTGGCAACCCTGATCTTTTTGTTGTCAATAATGAGATTCGGCATCATTTTCGCCGGATTGCCTGTTTTTAAACGGGCATCCCTGATTTTCAATATGGTCCGTGACCTCTGCGTGAAAATCCTCGATCAGGGCCTGAACCGGGGCCACGGCTCCTGGGGCAAACGCGCAATAGGAATATTTCATGTGCCCGCACATTTTTCGTATCATTTCAATGTATTCAGCCCTGCCCTGTCCGGCCTCAATGCGCTTTAGCAAATCCAGGATATAGGGCAGTCCTTCCCGGCAGGGCGTGCACCAGCCGCAGGACTCCCTGACAAAAAACGTCATCAGGTTGGCGGCCGCCTGCACCAGGCAGGTCTTGTGATCAAACACCATGATCGCTCCGGTGCCCAGCCGATAGCCGTTTTTTTCCATTTCGCTGTAATCGAGCCGAAGGTGATACATGGATCCGGGCATAAGCCGCGTGGAAGCCCCGCCCGGCATGCACGCCTTAAACCTTGAGCCCGGTACCATGCCGCCGGCATGTTCTTCAATGAGCTCCGAGAGCCGGATGCCCATGGGCAGTTCGAAACAGCCGGGATGATTGACCCTGCCGCTGACGGAAAACACCTTGGTGCCGGCCCCGTTTTCAGTCAGGGCCAGGGATCTGAACCATGGGGCCCCGTTGGAAATGACATGGGGCACGCAGCACAGGGTCTCAACATTTTGCACCTCGGTGGGCCGCTGCCACAGCCCGCTGGTAGTGGGATAAGGCGGCGGCCGCCGGGGATTGGCACGTTTTCCCTCAAGTGCGTTGGTCAGCGCCGTGCCCTCCCCGCAGATATACCGGCCGGCGCTGCGGTGGACAACAAGCTCACAGTCATGGCCGGAACCGAGAATGTTTTTGCCGGCAAGCCCGGCACCCAGGGCTACCTGAATTTCCCGTTCCAGAATCCGTGCGGCGTTTTCGTATTCCCGCCGGATAAAAATCACGGCGATTTCGGCCTCAATGGCCCGGGCGGCCAGCACAATGCCCTCAATGAGCTGGTGGGGATCGGCATGGATCAACACCCGGTCCTTGAAAGTGCCCGGTTCCATTTCATCGGCATTGCACACCAGATATCTCGGGTGCGGGGCATTGTCAGGGACGGTTGACATTTTTTTCCCAATGGGAAACCCGGCGCCGCCGCGGCCCAGAAGCCGGGCCTCAAGCAGAGTCTCCCGGATATCCCCGGGCGGGGGATCATTTTTGACAAACGCGTTTTCAAGCGCCTGATACCCCCCGCTTTGCCGGTATTCGTCAATCGTGGCGATCCGGCCGGACTTTCGGTTTTTCAGCAGTACCCGGGGATGCATTTATTTTTCCCGCCTGAGGTCTTCAATGATCTGATCAAACTTTTCCGCAGTCAGACGACCATAGATTGTCCGGTTGATCATGAGGGCCGGGGCCAGATCGCAATAGCCCAGACAGCAAACCGGAAGCAGGGTAAACATCCCATCATCGGTGGTCTGTCCCATCCGGATGCCGAGTTTTTCCTGGATGTGCTCCACAAAGGATTCATAACCGCCGATCATCCAGCAGATCACGCTGTCGCAGACATGAATGACGTACTTGCCCACCGGCTGTCTGTAGATGTAGTTGTAAAAGGTTGCGAGTTCCTCGATTTCCAAAGGACTCATATTCAAAAGCCGTGCGGTCTGCTCCAGGGCCTCGTCTGAAAACCAGCCGTAGAACTGCTGGACTTCGAGCATCACGTCAATGATGATTTCCCTGGGGTGCACGGCCCGGCGCAGCCGTTTTTCCACTTCATTGATGTAAGTTTCAGGCAGCATTTGTCTTTGATGGCACCGTAAAAAGTCTGATTTCAGATGGCGCGGTAAAAAGCTTTTTACCGCGCCCGCTGTTTTTGCAGGAAGAAAGCCCTGCGGCCGGTGGCGAAACCCGAATTTACAAGCAACTAAAATTATTAGATAAAATTTTAAGTTACTTAGAAGTGTTCCCCCCGGGCCGCCGCCCGGGACCGAACACTGCAAATAACTTTTTGCCGCATGCTTAAAAGCTTTGATTTTATTTTTTTGAACCTTGAACCTTGAACCTTGAACCTTGAACGAAGTTATTTAGAAGCTTTTTACCGCACCATCTGTCTTTTACCTGTCAATATCTGCCGGGGTATAGTCATGAGCGCCGATAATGGCAATAAAATCGGCAATGGTTGCCCCTTTGCAGATTTTGGCAAACGCCTGGACATTGGTAAAGCTCGAAGCCCGGATGCGCACCCGATAGGCAAAGCCCAGCCCGTCGCTGACCACGTAGTAGCCCTGCTCGCCCCGGGGATTTTCCGTTGCGGCATATGCCTCGCCCCTGGGGATTTTCGGCCCCCGGGAGACATTGATAAAATGATGGATCAGGCTTTCAATGTCTTTTAGCATGTCCTGTCTTTGGGGCACCACGTACCGATAGTCCTCTGAGATATATCTTCCCCCGGGCATTTGGTCGATGACCTGCCGGATGATCCGGACACTTTCCCGGCATTCTTCTGCCCGCAGGCGAAACCGGGTCCAGCAGTCGCTGACCGTATCGGTCGGCACGTCAAAATCCAGGCTGCCGTAAACCGAATAGGGCATGTTTTTGCGCAAGTCCCAGTTAACCCCGGTGGACCTGAGATTGGGGCCGGATACCCCCAGATCCACTGCATCGTGTTTTTCCATCAGGCCCACATCCACGGTGCGGGCCCTGAAAACCGGATTTTTCAGTGTGATTTTTTCGTACTCGCCAAGCCTTTTGGGAAATACCCGCAAAAACGCCTCCACAGGCTCCTTCCAGCCTTCGGGAAGATCTGCCGCCACGCCGCCCGGCCGGAAAAACGCGGGATGGAGCCGTCCGCCGGAGATCATCTCCACGATATCCATGATCATTTCCCGGTCCCTGAAGGCATAAAAATTGGGCGTAAGCGCTCCCACGTCATTTGCCGTAATGCCCATGTAGGCCATGTGGTTGGCAATCCTGGAAAGTTCGGCAAAAAGCACCCGGATGTATTCGGCGCGTTCAGGCACGCGTATGCCCGCTATTTTTTCCAGGGCCAGGACGTAGGGAAACTCGTTTGCCGCCCCCACCAGATAATCCACCCGGTCAGTGTAGGGGATATACTGTATCCAGTGCTGGCGCTCGCCGATTTTTTCCGCCCCCCGGTGGTGGTAGCCGATATCCATGTCCAGGCCGGTGATGGTTTCCCCGTCCATTTTTGCGATATACCGGATAATGCCATGGGTGCCGGTGTGGTGCGGGCCGATGTTTAAGACATAGGACTCGCCGTCTTCATCCACTTGGTAAAACTGCTCTCCGGCCCTGGGCTGGAGCCTGTGCGCATCTTCTGCGGTATAGGCGGGCATTTCAGTGGCCCGTCCCGTGTATGATTTCCGCAGCGGATGGCCCTGCCAGCCCTCGGGCATCAAAAGCCGGCGCAAATCCGGATGCCCGGAAAACCGGATCCCGAACATGTCATAGATTTCACGCTCGTACCAGCCGGCGTTTTCCCAGAGCTCGTGGATGCTTTGCGTCTCCGGGTATCTGCCGTACAGGGCCGCCCGGAGACGCACCCGCACGGCCGGATCAAAGGCCAGCAGATGATAGACCAGGGTGAAATCCGGGTAATCCTCCGGGTTCTGCCGGGCGGACTGGTCAACTGCGGTGTAATCCTCCAGGCGCAGAAAGCGCGGGCCGGACTCGTATTTGAGAAACCGCAGAACCTCGGCGGCCCGGCTTTGGTCCACATCAATGGTGAGCATGTCAGCGCTTTTTTCCGCAGGCGCCACGGCATCACCAAAACGCCGGACCAGTTGGGATTTGACTTCGTTTTCAACCGGGGACAGGGTAATTTGGGCCGCAGGCGGGGTCCACATCAATTGCGCCCGGTTTTCATGGAAATCAGGCGGGGTCACGGAACTGCCCCGAACGGGAATGCCGTTCATGCCCGGCCCACGGGTGTCGCGGGTCTTGGTTTCGCCGTCCACCAGCACGGGGGAAACGGTTCCCTGGCTGCCCCCGGCCATATGAAAAACCTTGCCCGACGGCCGTTCCTGGGATTGGATTTTTTCCTGCAGCCGGGTCAGGCCATGGAGTACCGCTTCAGGCCGGGGCGGGCATCCCGGGATGTAAACATCCACGGGCAGGATCTGGTTGACCCCCTGGACCACCGAGTAGACATCATACATTCCGCCGGTATTGGCGCACGATCCCATGGATATCACCCATTTGGGCTCGGCCATCTGCTCATAAAGGCGCAGCACCACCGGCGCCACCTTCTTGAACACGGTTCCTGAAACAATGAGCAGATCGGCCTGTCTTGGCGAAAGGCGCAGCACCTCTGCGCCGAAACGGGCAATATCGTATCGCGGCGTCCACGCGGTGATCTCTTCGACAAAGCAGCACGACAGCCCGAAATACATGGGCCATAGACTCGTTGCCCGGGCCCAGTTGATGACACTGTCCACAGCCCGGCTCACCTGCGGTCGGCTCTTTTGTCCTTTCCGTCCTTTAATGCCAGTCCTCCCTTGCACCATATGTAGACCAGACCCATAAGCAAAACAAAAATAAAAAAGGTGATCTGCACCATGGCCTTTGCCCCGAGGGCTTTGACAGCCAGGGCCCAGGAAAAGATAAATGCGCCTTCCACATCAAAAATCAAAAAAAACACCGCCACCAGAAAAAAGGGCACCGGATAGCGAATCGGTGCTGATCCGGTTGGGATAATCCCGCTTTCATAGGGGCGAAGCTTGTTTTCATTGACACGTTTTTCACCCAGAAAGCCGGTGAGAAACATCAACACCGCCATCATCAGAAAAACGGCAAAAATAAACGCCAGGAAGCTGACCACTGCCGGTGTCCAGGACGAAAGCGCATATGTGTAATTTACCGGAACCATTGTCACTCCCCGACCGGTGCGCATCAATTGCGCCAATTTCTTTTGTGCCGCGTCTGTGCGGCATGGTGACGATTTCAGTCTTATTTACCAATACTAATCATAGGCATCCTGTCTTGCCAATATCTCGGCAGTGTTCGTTTATGAGCCCAACCGGCCTGGCATTGCGGCTCTTTCTTGCCAATCCTGAAGGGATTTGTTAATCAATGTATATGAACCCGTTAAATGAAAAAAACAGCATTGTCCTGGCCTCTGCATCGCCCCGGCGCAGGCGGCTGCTTGGGCAGGCACAGATCGCATTTTGTGTGGTGCCCAGCGGAATCGATGAGGATGCCATCCGCGGCCCGGAGCCGGAGACCCATGCGCAAATCCTGGCTGCGGCCAAGGCAGAGGCGGTTGCAAAACAATATCCCGATGCCTGGGTGATCGGAGCGGACTCCATTGTGGTCATCGATGGCCTGATCCTAAACAAACCGGGATCAGCCGCCGGGGCCGGACAAATGCTCAGGCGCTTAAGCGGGCGCACCCACCGGGTGATCACCGGCTACAGCATCTGGTGTGAAAACCGGGGGCACCGCCACAGCAATGCCTGCATCACAGAGGTGACATTTAAGCTATTGACCGAAGATGAAATCAACTGGTACACACAAACCCCTGAGCCCCGGGACAAGGCCGGGGGCTATGCCATCCAGGGCATTGCCGCGTTCATGGTCAAAAGCATAAACGGATCCTATACAAACGTGGTGGGCCTGCCCATGTGCGAGATCGTCGGGCATTTGACCCGGCACGGGGCCATCGGGCAAAGGTCCGGGCCCGGGCAAATCCCCAGCCCGGCCGCAGCTGATGCCGCGGGAAAGTGTTGATGCAAATGGATGATATCGCCGAAAACATCCAACAAGTCAGAGAGCGCATCACAAAAGCCGCCCTGGGCTGCGGGCGCAGTCCGCAGGAGGTCGGTCTGGTGGCTGTCACCAAAACGGTTTCGCATGAACAAATCAGAAAAGCCGCTGAAGCCGGCCTTGATTGTTTCGGGGAAAACTACATCCAGGAAGCGGACAAAAAAATCACGGCCCTGGCAGACACCGCAGTCAGCTGGCATTTTATCGGGCATCTGCAGTCCAACAAGGCCAAATACGCAGTGCGCCTGTTTGACCTGATCCATTCAGTGGACAGCCTCAAGCTGGCCAAAGAACTCAACCGGCAGGCCGCCCGGCACGGGCGGGTCCAGAAAGTATTGATCCAGATCAACCTGGGAGGGGAACAAACCAAGTCCGGCGCAGAAAAACAGGCGGCAGAAGAGCTGGTCTACGATGTTGCCGGGCTGGAGAACCTTTCTATACGGGGCCTGATGACCCTTCCGCCGTTTTTTGACGCCCCTGAAAAGGTCCGGCCCTATTTCCGGCAGCTGGCGGAACTGCGCCGGGAAATTGCGGCCAAAAACATTGCCAACATGGAAATGGACGAGCTTTCCATGGGCATGACCGGTGATTTTGAAACCGCCATTGAAGAAGGCGCCACCCTGGTGCGCATTGGCACCGCCATTTTCGGAAAGCGCTCATGAAACTGCTGCTCCACATCTGCTGTGCGCCATGCGCCATCTATCCCGTTGACTGCCTGCAGGAAAAAGGCCTTGAGATCATGGGATTTTTCTACAGAAACAACATCCATCCGTTTACCGAATGCATGAAGCGCGAAGACACCCTCAGGGCTTATGCACAACAGACCGGCCTGCGGGTGATCTTTCAGGAGGGCTACGATATCGAGGGCTTTTTGCAAAACGTGGTGTTCAGGGAAGCCCACAGGTGCCGGTTCTGCTATCATGACCGGCTCATGACCACAGCCAAACTGGCCCGCAGGGGAAAATTCGACTATTTCTCCTCCACCCTGCTTTACAGCAAATTCCAGAATCATGACACCATTGCCGAAATCGGCAAGGCCGCGGGCAAATCCGCAGGCGTGCCGTTTTATTACGAGGATTTCAGAACCGGGTGGAAAACCGGGGTGGAGACATCAAAGCAGATGGGCATGTACCGGCAGTCCTATTGCGGCTGTATTTACAGTGAAAAACAGCGCTTCTACACCGGGGCCACCAAAAACCGGCAGGACAACAGCTGATGTTTGGCAATTTTCTCTACTTTATCATCGCCCTGCTGATTTACACCACCTATCCGCCTCCGGCACAGCCGCAGATGCCGCTTTTCCAGGCCTTAGGCTTTTTTGCCGCCATTTCCCTGCTGTTTGCCGCCCTGACCCGGATTTTGTTTAAAAAACTCGAAGACCGCATTGAACAGGGCGTAAACGGCGACCTGCACCAGAGCTTTGAATCCCTGATCGTGCGCCAGTGCATCATTGCCATCGGACTGTTTGCAGTCAATGTTTATGCACTGGAATTAAGCGGACACCTCCGAAAGATCCCTGCTGTTGAAAGCATGCCCACCCTGGGCGCAGTATTGTTTCTGGGCATTTTTCTGGGATATTTGTGCATTGTCTGGGCATCTGCCCACAAGGCCCACGAAAAGCTCTACCGGACCGGCATCACCCGGCGCCGCTACGTGGTTTCCCATATTACCTTTTCCATCCCGGTGCTGCTGCCCTGGTTTTTTCTCTCCCTGGCCGCGGATCTGATTTATGTGCTGCCCTTTGATGCGCCACGGGCATTTCTGAATTCCACCACGGGCCAGATCCTTTATTTCCTGTTTTTCCTTTTTGTAATCGCGGTGTTCGGCCCGGCTCTGATTCAGTATTTCTGGGGTTGCAGGCCGCTGGAACAAGGGGATGCACGCACCCGGATCGAGAATTTGTGCCGCCGGGCCGAAGTTTCCTACCGGGAAATCATGCAATGGCCGCTGTTTGGCGGCGGCATGATCACCGCCGGGGTCATGGGCCTGATTTCGCGGTTCCGCTATATCCTGGTGACCCCGGGGCTGCTGCGCTATCTGGGCCCCGAGGAAGTCGAGGCGGTGGTGGCCCATGAAATCGGTCATGTCAAACACCGGCATCTGTATTTCTACCTGGTTTTTCTGGCCGGATACATGGTGATCGCGTTTGCAGCCCTGGATTTTATCGTCTTTGGGGCCGTGTATCTGCAGACGGTTTTCGGGGCGGTCAATGCCGGGGGCGAGACCTTTGTTTCCCTGGTGTTTAGCCTGGCCATGATTGTGACCTTTTTTGTTTATTTCCGGTTCGGATTCGGCTATTTCATGCGCAATTTCGAGCGCCAGGCCGATATCTCCGTCTACCGGCTCATGGACTCGGCCGTGCCGCTGATCACAACGTTTCACAAGATCGCGGCCTCCAGCGGCCAGGCTCCGGACCGGCCCAACTGGCATCATTTCAGCATATCCGACCGCATCGGCTACCTTCGCAAATGCGAGGCCGATCCGGCCTGGATCCGGCGCCATCACAGAAAGGTGCGCGCAAGCATGGCCGTTTACCTGGCCGTCATCCTCGGGCTGGCCTCAGTGGGCTACAGTCTGCATTTTGGCGCAGCCGGGGAACAACTGTCCGGAAAAATGGCCGAACAGATCCTCACCCGCCAAATCGGCCAGCAGCCCGGGAACCCGGAACTGCACGTGATGCTCGGGGATCTGTATTACAGCAGAAACAATCTCAACGCCGCAACACAGGCCTATCAGCAGGCCCTGGACCTGGATTCCGGCAATGTGGCGGCATTAAACAATCTGGCCTGGCTATACGCCACTTCAGAGCCGGATACGGAAATGTTTAAACCCCAACAGGCCCTTGTGCTGGCCAAAAAAGCCGCAGACCGGTCTTTGGCACCCCATGTGACAGATACCCTGGCAGAGGCCTGGTTTGTCAACGGGCAATATGAAAAGGCCGTTGAAACCGCTAAAAAAGCCCTGTCTGCGGCAACAACGAGGCAGGATTATTACCGCGATCAGCTCAGGCGGTTTGAGCAGGCCTTACACGACAATCACAAACCCCGGTGACAGCAAAAAATGCACCCCCCCCTGCCGTCCGGAAAACCGCTTTTTGAACTGCAACAGGAGGATGACAACATCCTGACCGTGGTCCTGCACGGCCGGGCCGATATCACCACCGCACCGACCCTGATCCGGCAGCTGCCGGCAGCTGTGCCATCAGATCAAAGGATTCAACAGCTGAAGGTGAATTTTGCCAACGTGACACAGTTTGACGATTACGGGGCCATGGTGGTGCTGCGCCTTGTTCAGATACTGCAACTCAACCACGACCAGCTCAGTTTTGTCAATCTTGCCGCAGACCATGAAAAAACCCTGGCACTGGTGGATTTCGGCCAGCCGGACTGCCGTATCCCGTCGCACAAATCCGGCAACCTGATCGTCCATCTCGGGGACGCCACCATCTCGGTTTTCCGGGGCGGGGCCTTTTTTATTGAATTTATCGGGGCCATGGTGTTTTCCCTTCTGCGGGTTTTCAGACGCCCCCGGTCCTTCCGGGCCGGTGATACCATCGCATACATGAAAACCACCGGTGTGGACGCCCTGCCCGTGGTGGGGCTGATCACTTTCCTGCTGGGCCTGATCATGGCCTTTATGTCATCGCTGCAGCTTTCCCAGTTCGGGGCCAATTTGTATGTGGCCTCCCTGGTGTCTCTGGCCATGGTTTCCGAGCTGGGCCCGATCATGACCGCCATTGTGGTGGCCGGCCGGTCAGGATCGGCTTATGCCGCGGAAATCAGTACCATGAAAATTTCAGAAGAAATCGACGCACTGGTGGTCATGGGTTTTGACCCCAACGTGTTTCTGGTCCTGCCCAGGGTTGTGGCCGCCATGGTGGTGGTGCCGCTGCTGACTGTGTTTGCCAGCATATTCGCCGTGGCCGGCGGCCTGGTCATCGGCGTGCTTATGCTCAATCTCAGCCCAGGGGCCTATATCAACCAGTCCCTGGATGCCCTGACCCTGTTTGAGGTCATGTGGGGACTGTCAAAATCCGTTGTATTTGCCCTGCTCATTGCCCTGACCGGATGCTTCCGGGGGATGCAGGCCCGGGGCGGGGCCGCGGCCGTGGGCAGCGCTGCCACTTCCGCAGTTGTGACCAGCATATTTCTGATTATTTTGTTTGACTCGGTTTTTGCGGTAATCCGCAGCTACTGGTAAGAAAGGTTTATGGGCGCACACGACATCATACGGGTTGAAAACCTGGCTGTTGTTTACGGTGAAGACCATGTACTGGACAAAGTGAACTTTACGGTAAACAAGGGCGAGATTTTTATTATCGTTGGCGGCTCGGGCTCGGGCAAATCCACGCTCATGCGCCATATGATCGGTTTGGAACAACCGGCCGGGGGCAAAGTCTTTATCGGGGATACAGACATTGCCACATCCGGCGAAAAGGCTGTTTCCCTGGCTTTAAGACGCATCGGGGTGCTGTTTCAGGCAAGTGCGCTTCTCGGCTCCATGACTGTGGCGGAAAATGTGGCCCTGCCGATAACGGAATTTTCCGGATTGCCGGCTGAAGCCGTGGCCGCAATGGTGCAGATCAAGCTTTCCCTGGTGAGCCTGGAGTGCTACGGTGACCATTTGCCCTCGGAGATCAGCGGGGGCATGAAAAAACGGGCCGGTCTTGCCAGGGCCATGGCCCTGAATCCGGACATCCTGTTTCTAGATGAGCCTTCGGCGGGCCTGGATCCGGTAACTGCAGCTGAAATCGACCGGCTGATCCTGCATATCAACCAGACACTGGGCACTACCATTGTCATTGTGACCCATGATCTCGACAGCATCTTTGCCGTGGGCCAGCGGGCCATCATGCTGGGCAGGAAAACGGGCAATATCATCGCCCGGGGCGCACCTGCGGATTTGCGGGACCATGATCCGGACCCGGAAGTCAGGCGCTTTTTCACCCGCAGGCCGCCGGATGCATAACCGGTATCAAAGCAGGGACCGGCTTGTGATCCGGACAATCTAAGATTGCGCACCAGGTACAAATCCTTTATAAAAAAAGTGATCCCCGGCAGTTGACCCAATTTATCAGGAAAATGTTTGCATGCAGTCTGTACGGACCAAATTCTCGGTGGGATTGTTTGTTATCCTTGGTATGACCGCGGTGATACTGCTGGTTTTATGGCTGGGCATGGCCCAGTACTTCCAGGAGGGACACAAGTACACTGCCTATTTTGACGAGTCGGTGCAGGGCTTGAGCCAGGATGCGGCCGTCAAGTACCGGGGGGTGAACGTGGGCCGGGTGGAACAGATCAACGTAGCCCCGGACGGGCGGCTCATTGAGATCGTGTTCACCCTTGACAAAACACTCCGGAATACGGCCAATCTCGTGGCCCAGATCAAATCCGTGGGCATTACCGGCATCATGTTCGTGGAACTGGAAAGACAAACGCCGGACGAACTGGTTTCGATTCCGGATTATAAATTTGAACCCAAACACCCGGTGGTGGCCACCCGGCCATCGGAAATGAAACAGCTTTTATCCGATATCAATGAAATTCTGGGAAGCATCAGGCAGGTGGATGTGGAAGGCATCTCAGTTCAGCTCAGCCAGCTTCTGGAAAAAAGCAACCAATTGCTCGATACCCAGAAGTGGAGCCGCCTCCGGAGTTCTGCGGAACAAAGCCTGCAAAACATCAACGGACTCATTACCGATACCAGACGGGCGGTCAACCGGATTGATGCAGCCGTCAACACAAGCGCCGGCCGGTTTGACAGCGCGGTAAACCAGGTGGGAAAGGCCGCGGAAACCGCAGACGACTTGTTTGCCAGGGGCTCGGCAAGCCTGGATGGGGCCGAAGTCCGTGTCCGGGACTATGACCGGCAGATGGCCGATATCATGGAACAACTCCGTGAGGCGGCAATGGGTATCAACCGCCTGATCAACCAGTTGGAGCGGCAGCCCTCACAGATTCTTTACGGACGGCCTGTTCCGGAAAAACCGATGGAACCGGAAACCCGGCCGGAAAACAGATAAACAAAGGCCTTCAGGCAAAAAAGCGCTTAAAAAATGAAGCAAAACATCTTGTTCATACAAATGCCGGCCATTGCCGCAGCCATTTTCGCGATCCTGCTGCTGCCCGGGTGCACCGGTTTCAGCCAACCCCCCAAACCGGTGGAATCCTATGTTCTTTCTTATCCTGCGCCAATGACGGCCGCCGACACCAGGACCACCGCGCCGGATGCAGTGCTGGCCGTCCAGGCCTTTGATGCAGCCGCCCCTTACCAATCCAGGCAGATGGTGTATGCCGATCACCGGTTGCGCAGAAAAACATACGCCTATCACCAATGGGTATCAAAGCCAGCAGAGATGATCCGGGACCTGATCATCCGGGATCTTCAGGCAGCACAGGCGGTCCGGAGCGTGACCCGTGCTGAAAAACGGCTGGAACCCCCCACGCATGTGCTTTGGGCAACCATAGAAGCATTTTACGAAGATGACACCCGCAGCCCGTGGCAGGCCGTGCTGGAACTCACAGCGACCCTGGCCGAAACCCGGAGCGGGCAATCCGGGCGCTGCCTTATCATGACAAAAACCTACCAGGCCAGACAGGACCTTGAGCAAAACAACCCCCTGGGCCAGGCCAGGGCCATGAGCACGGCCCTGGCAGAAATTTCGGAAGATCTTGCAGCAGACCTCCGAAAGGCCCTGAGGCGATAATTTCGTCTAGAACGTATTTTGCCGGCAGAATTCTTCCACGGATTTGCGCTTTGGTGCAGAGGGCACCTTGGAGGGGTATCCCATGGGAATCAGGCTCACCAGTTCATAATTTTGCGGCACCTTGAGCACTTCTGCGGCCTTGTCCTGGTCAAACAGGCCCATGATCACCGAGCCCAGCCCCAGGGAATGCGCGGCCAGAGACAGGTTCTGGGCGGCAATGCCGAGATCGAACATAAACCAGTCACCGAACTTGGTGGTCACCTGCCCTTTGTAATAGCCGGCCTCGTTTAAGCGGGCGCACAATGCCAGCACCACCGGAGCGCTACCAACGGCCTTGTGGGCCGGATTGGACTTGGGCACGGCCTCCTGCTGCAGCCGGGCCTTGATTTGCGGATCGGTTACCGCCACCACCTCCCAGCACTGGGTATTGGCCCAGGAAGGCGCCCACTTGACAGCTTCGAGCACGGACTTGAGCACGTCATCGGAAACGGGTTTGTCTTCGAAATTACGGACGGTGCGTCTTTGGTAAATGGCGTCGAATACTTCATTGCTCATGGTTTGGCCTCCGCTGTTGATTGGTTTTCTAAAAGCCGGGCAGCCATTTCCAGGTCTGCCGGTGTGGTGATCTTGATATTGCAGCGGCTGCCCTCGATGATGCGCACACCCACACCCATGCGCTCCACAAGGGAAGCGTCATCGGTTCCGAGAAATCCGTCAGCCGCCGCTTTTTCAAAAGCCCTTTGGATGAGTCCGGATTCAAATGCCTGGGGGGTCTGGGCCAGCCAGATCCCGTCCCGGTTTACGGTTTCGGCAATCACGTTGCCGGCGTCCACCCGCTTAAGCGTTTCTGCGGCAGGAATGCCCGCAATGCAGGCCCCGGTTTCAGCCGCCATGTCAATACAGCCGGAAATGAGCTTGACCGTGACAAAGGGACGCACTCCATCGTGGATCACGACAATTTTTTCAGGCCGGTCCAGACTGGCCAGCCCGCGTTGCACCGAGTCCTGCCGCTTTCTGCCCCCGGCCGTGAGTTTGACGGGTTTTTGGGTCTGTACCAGGGGCAGAACCGATTTGCGGCAAAACGCAAAATCCGCCTCCGGAACCACAAGGCAGATATCGGCGATCCGGGGATGTGCGGCAAAAACCTGCAGGGTGCGCGCAAGAACGGGCATGTCCCCGAGCGCAAGAAACTGCTTGGCAACCGGCGAACACATGCGCACCCCGCGTCCGGCTGCCACGATCACGGCTGAGGCCATATGCCGGGTTTCATTCATGAACAAATCACAAAGCCTATCGCAGGTATTTCAGGCTTTTGGGAAGCGGGATGCCCTTGCCCATCCGGTCTTCGCCGTAGTTGACCCCGGCAAGGACCTCAATGTCTTTTAACGCCCGGACATCACCCTCAAAACTCACCTCCTTGATGCCTTCCTTCTGTATCATACCCCCGGCCCACTGGATATCGAGCACGCTGCTGGCGTCAAAGCGGTGATCGCCCACCACCAGATCCACCTGCCCGCCGTAGCGCTGGACCACCTTGGCCACGAGCAGGCTGGGCCGGCAGTGAAACCCCAGATCCTTTGGAATGGGCACCTGAATGGCGCCTTTTTCCACGTTTTCCTTTAAAATTTCCCTGGCCTCTTCCCGGCCGGAGGCAAAGTAGTGGTTGACGTAATAAAGGCCGTAATTGATGGTGCAGTCCAGCAGGCGGTCGGGATCAACAAGTTCACAGAGCTGCCTGCGCACCACCCGGTAGATGTTTTTATACCCCACCTCAATGAGATGCCGCTCGTAGAAATGCAGAAGCCGGCCCATGATCTGCAGAAGGTGGAATATCACGGAAAAATAGGAACGGAACTGCTTCAGCCCCCGGTTACCGTACCGGAATCCGCCGTGGATCACATAGGAATCAAACGAGGACTGCAGGTTGTGCACCAGCATTTCAAAGCGCCGGATCTCCACTTCGTTGACTTTTTCAGGCACCAGGGCCTTTAACCCGTCCCGGTCGTATACCTCGTAGAATTCATAGGTGTCAAAATCATCGGCAATGGAGAGAAACTCATTGGCCACCCGGACGATCTGGTTTCGCTGCTGGTCCTTGTCCTCGTCATAAATATTGTAGTCCAGCATCTCGCCGGAAGAAACCCCGGGAAAATTGGTTTCCGGATATCCGCCCTCGGCCGGTTCGGCAATGCCGAGCCGGCTGGCTTCCGCCAAAATGGCCGGGGCCAGGTTGGACAGGGATCCGGTGATAAAGGAGAGCACGATCTCCCCGTGAATCCGGAAATCCTCCTTGGCGTCAATGTCATAGAACACCAGGCGGTTTAATATATGCTTCTGGGTGTATCCGGCAAGACTTAAATGGCGGACTGCCGCGGCCAGCTCCCGGTAATAGTACCAGTCTGCATTGTTTTTGGCCCCGTGGAAATCCAGGAAATCCTCTAGCAAATGGGAGTTGGTGATCAGTTTTGAATAAAGACTTTTGGTAAAGGATTTCTCCGGGTAGGAACAGGTGCGGATAAACATGAGGCAGCGCATGTAATTGTGGGAATAAAACCGCACCCGCTCTCCAAAAGAAAGATCACAAAGCCCGTTTGCCGCATCGATTTCCATTACATCCGCCTATATTGCATCATGTTGGGTCTCGCTGACCACCTGGTCGATTTCCTCGGCCAGGCCTGGCGGCAGCCCTTCGATGTCCACGTTTAAAAATCCGCGGACAATGGTGGAAACAGCGGTTTCCTCGTCAAGCCCCCGGGCCATGAGATACTCGATTTCCCGCTGGTCGATCTTTCCCACAGCCGCCTCATGGGACATGTCCACTCCCGGCACCCGGCCCACCAATTCCGGAATGGCGTGCATAATGCCCTCTTTTAAAATCAATCCCTTGCATTCCAGATGCCCCTTGACGCCTTCGACCCGGGCATCCATCTCGCCCCGGGCGATAATGGTGCCGCCTGTGGTAATGGCCCTGGAAATGATTTCCGCCCGTGCCCCGGGATGCTCCAGAATCACCGTGGAGCCGGTATCGAGCTCGCATCCGGGCGGAGCCACAAGGATACTGTTAAACCGCGCCACCGAATCTTTGCCGGCCAGGTAGGTCACCGGGTTCATCTGCAAAGATCCCACGGGACGCAGGGAAATATAATTGGACACCACTGTACCGCCTTCTTCCACGTAAATGCCCGTGCGGGGGCGCACCTCGATCTGCTCGCCCCAGCGATGGATCATGGTAAAGTGCAAAGTGGCGTTCTTTTTGACATAAAATTCAGAAACCCCCACGTGCAGGCCGCTGCGAAGATGCTCGGCAGTTGCGCAGCCGGTAATAATATGGATGCTGGAATTTTCCTCGGCAATCACCACGTTGTGTACATGCTGGGACAGGCCTTCCTCTGAAATATACAGGCAGGACTGGACCGGCTCGGCAACCTGCGCCCCGGGAAGCGACCGGATGAAATATCCCTCATGGGGGATATCACGGGTCATGCGGGTATAATCGTCCTTTTCCGGGGAAACCAGGCGCCACATGTAATCGCTGAGCCAGTCGTGGGTTTGCAGGGCCTGGCTGATACCCATGATTTCAACATCTGCGGACCCGCAGCCGGAATGGAGAACCGAGCAGTCTTTTTGAATAAAGGTTCCGGAACGGTTCTGCCCGGTGATATCCACACCCACATTGAGCCATTGCCTGGCTTCCTCGGGATCCACATTGTCGAGCTGCTCCAGATAGGCATGCGGATCTGCCTGGTCCTTGTATCCGGTCTTGTGGCTGCTGTTGTCATCCCGGGCTGCCGCCTTGTTTTTATCATCTAGCTCGCGCATCGAAAACACTCCTCATAGCCGTATTCACGGATCCATTGCAGAATTTCCCGGGCGTTTCTGGCACAGCACAACACGCCGTTATACAGCACATGTCCCTTGTCTGCGGTGATGTAGTTTAAAATGTGGCCGGTATGGGTGATAACAAGGGCGGATTTGCTCTTTTTCTCGCGGTGGGCAATGGGACCCTCCTTTTCCCGCTGACGCACACCCCGGCCGAGCAGCTCATTGATAATCTCGCCGAGCAGCACCACGTTTTCCAGGTCCACGCCGGACTCGGGCTCGTCGAGCAGCACCAGATCCGGACTCTGGGCCATGAGCTGCAGCATTTCAGATCTTTTCATCTCACCGCCGGAAAAGTTCAGGTTCAGATCCCGGTCCAGGAAATCCGCGAAATTGGCCTTTTGGGCCAGCTCTTCCACATTGGCGGGCTGTTGCCCCGCACACAGGGAGACCACGTCCCGGGTTTTGAGTCCGTTTATGGCCGGCGGCCGCTGAAAGGCCACGCCGATTCCCAGCCGCGCCCTTTCGTGGATGGGCATTCGGGTGATGTCCTCGCCTTTAAACCAGATATGCCCGCTTTTCACCCGGTAGCCGGAAAAGCCCATGATGGTCATCATCAGGGTGGATTTGCCCGACCCGTTGGGTCCGAACAGGATATGGGTTTCGCCCTCGGGAATCTCCAGGCTGATTCGGTTTAAAATGGTGCGGCCCTCAACCTCCACCACCAGATCTTCGATTTTTAACATAACCATCCTCTCATGTATCCATGCAGACAAATTGCGCAGAAAAAATTACGGCCGGCGCCGTCCATAAGCCGAATTCTGTTCCCGCAAGCCGGGTTGCCCCGGTTTGGGGCGATGATCATTCATCTGTGGATGCCGGTTGCCCGGCACCTCCTGCGACCTACCCGGGAGCATCAGGCGGGCCGCCCTCAAGCGCTCCCCTATTCGGTCTTGCACCGGGTGGGGTTTACCGATCTTCCCCGGTCGCCCGGGGAAATGGTGCGCTCTTACCGCACCGTTTCACCCTTACCCCGCACTCAATACAAAGTGCGGGGCGGTCTGCTCTCTGTTGCACTTTCCTTCGCGTTTCCGCGACTCCACGTTATGGAGCACCCTGCCCTGTGGTGTTCGGACTTTCCTCCGGCAGGCGCCTGCCCGCCGGCGATCATCTGGCTGACGCCGACCGCAAATCCATTATAAAACATAAATCAACCGATGGCAATGCGGACACATCCGCAGCTCATTTCCGCGATGCAGTTCATTATACAACTGGGGGGGAATATTTAAATGACACCCCTTGCACACGGCATTTTCCACCGGCACCAGGCCGATACCGGCGCAACGCTGCTTGACCTGCCGGTACTGAGCCACCAGGTCCGAATCCAGTTTGTCGGCAAGCTCTGCTGCTTTTTCCTGCAGCTGATTCATTTGTTGCCGCAGTTGTTGGGTCTGCTCCGCCAGCTGCTGCTTTTCCGCATCGATGCGCTCTTTTTCTGCGGCAAAAGCCCTGTTTTTTTCCTCCAATTGCTTTTCCGCAGCCTCCAGATCGTCCAGGCACTGCAGGCTGGCATCCTCGATTCTGGAACTGGCCGCACGGATATCCTCGATTTCCTTTAACATCCCCTGATATTCCCGGTTGGTCTTCACCGAGTTAAGCTGAACCTGGCGCTTTTTGATCCTGGCCTGGTTGGTCTCCAGTTCGCCCTCATAAGCCCGGTAATCCTTTTTCAGAGCGTCCACATGCGCCTTTCTGGTTTCAATCTCCTGGGTCCATGCCTGGAGCCCGGATTCAAGGGCGGCCATTTTGTCGGGCATGGCGTCGATTTCCGCCTGCACCCGGCCGGCCTCGCGTTCGTTTTCCTGCAGTTCAATGAGCAGCTCCAGCTGCGGTTTGCTGATCGATAGCATAATTTACCCGGCTTTCATAGGGTTTGTATTTTTCGGCAGGCCCCTCACACGTGGACAAAAGGATCAGCCTCCCGGTCAAAGACGTTTACATCAACAGACTCGCCGGCCGCATGGACAGCATCCCGAATCCGGGAGCAGATCACGTCAACCACAATGTGCTCGGAGGCAAAATGGCCGATGTCAATCAAACCCCGCCCCTTTTGGACGGCATCAACTGCGTCATGATACCTTAAGTCCCCGGTGATCAGCACTTGCGCAGGGCTGGCGAAAAAAGGACCAAGCAGACCGCCGCCGCTTCCCGAACACACGGCCGCGCAATCCACGGCAAGATCAGCAGGCCCGGAAAAACGCACCCACGGCAATTCCAGCCGGTTCTTTAAATCCCGTGCCAGTTCGCCAAGGGTTTTGGCCGGTCTGATCCGGCCGATACGCCCCAGGCCCTGGTTTGAGGTCTCCGGCACCAGGGGATAAACATCATATGCCATGGTCTCATAGGGGTGATGCGCCTTTAAATGGGCAATCACCGCATCCAGATCCGCCTTTTCCACCACGGTTTCCATCCGCACTTCGAAGGCCTCTGAGAGTTCCCCGATCACCCCGTCATAGGGATCCGCCCCGGGTCCGGGCATGAACGTGCCCGTGCCCGGACTGCGGAACGTGCAGCAGGAATAATTGCCGATACGGCCGGCCGGGCTTTGGCACACAGCATCAATCATCTTTGATGTGTGGTCTTCCGGCACAAACACCACCACCTTGTACTGCCGGGGCCCGGACGCCGGGCACAGCACGGACAGGTCCCTCAGACCGATTTTTCCGCACAGCACATCATTGACTCCTCCTGCAGCACTGTCAAGATTGGTATGGGCGGCAAAAACAGCAAGGCGGTTTCTGGCGGCGGTTTCAATGACGGCACCGGTCGGACTGTCTGTGTCAATGGCGGACAAGGGCTTGAAAATCAGGGGATGGTGGGTGATCAACATATCCGCCCCGGCGTTGACAGCTGCATTGACCGCTTCTACAGACGGCTCCAGGGCCACGAAAATATTTTTGACATCCCGCCCCGGGCTGCCGAACTGCAAGCCGGAATTGTCCCAGTCTTCGGCCAAATGCGGCGGAGCCATGTCAGCCATGATTTTGATGACATCAGATACCTTCATTTCCACGACCTTTCACAAAAACTGGGTTTTGCCGATTTGATGGGACCGTAAAAGTCTGATTTCAGATGGTGTCGTAAAAAGTTCAGGATCAAGGCTTGCGCAATTTCAAAGAATGCAGGGTACTTATCCGTACGTGAAATGCTGAGAAATTGCGCATAACGCAGATATCGGACTTTTACAGCGCCATCAGATTTCAGACAAAAAAAGGCGTGGAGGTCCTTGCACCCACGCCCTTTTGTCCTGTTATCTCGGTATTGATATGTCATTGCCGTGCTTATGATATGGCCGTCCGCATCTTCCGGTTTTTTCTTCCCTGATGGACTGCTATGGCATATCACCGCAAACTTGTCAACTTGCCAGTTTATTGATAGCGGCATAAACATCTTTTACGTTCATTGCCTTCGGCTTGCCTTGAGTTCGGCAAGAGAAACAAACCCGGCGCTGCCGGATTTTTGGCAGCGCCTCGCCCACCCCGCATCAGGATGTACTGACCTTATAAACGTCTTTTTTGATACCCAGCCGTTTTATCTTGGAATAAAGCGTTGTGGGCTTGATATCCAGAAGTGCGGCCGCACCACTGGTGCCGCTCACCCTGCCCTGGCAGGCGGATAAAGCCTTTAAGATATGCCGGGCTTGCATTTCTTTTAAGGGCAGAATTGTTTCATCAGGATCGGAAAGACTTTTTGAGGCTTTTTGATCCAGGGCGGGGAGCTCAAGTCGATTGCTTTTGCTGAGCAGCACGGCACGCTCTATTACATGGCGCAGCTCCCGTATATTGCCGGGCCAGGGATAGCGAATCAGGGCCTCTACATCTTTTCTGGAAATCCTGTCAATGTCTTTGCCGAATTTTTTGCTGAATGTCTTCATAAAATATCGGGCCAACAAAGGGATGTCTTCTGAGCGCTCCCGCAGCGGGGGGATATTGATGGGAAAGACGTTTAGCCGGTAATAAAAATCCGATCGGAAAAGCCCCTGGCGAACCAGGTCTTCGATGTTGCGATTGCTGGCCGCCACCAGTCGAAACCGGGTCTTCCGGGTCTGTGTCCCCCCTACCCGCTCAAACTCGCGGGCTTCAAGAACCCTCAGCATTTTGGCCTGAATTTCCAGGGAGAAGGCATCGATATCATCCAGAAAAAGCGTTCCATCACTGGCCAGTTCAAAACGGCCTTTCCGTGTCTGGGACGCCCCGGTAAACGCGCCTTTCTCATGGCCGAAAAGTTCGCTGGCAATCAACTCCGGGCTCAAGGAAACAACACTGACTGCAATAAAGGGCCCGGACGCGCGCTCGCTGCTATGGTGGATGGCCTGGGCGACCAATTCCTTGCCCACGCCGGTTTCCCCGGTGATCATGACTGTGGTATCGGATTCGGCCACCTGCTGGATGGATCTGAGCATTTTTTTAAATGGCGCTGATCGGCCGATCATCTGAGAATGGACGGGACCGGACTCAAGATTTTCTCTGTGATAGTGGGTTTCCGCTTCCAGATCGCTTTTGAGATTGATGATCTCCTCATAGGCTTCCATGTTTTCAATGGCCACAGCTGCCTGGTTGCTGATGATCCGCAGCAGGGCAGTCTCATCTTCCGGCAGCTGCAGCCGGGTGGGGCCCCGGTCCATGAAAAGCACACCCATCACCCTTGCCCTGAGCCGGATTGGAAAACAGCCGAGCCATCCCTTGACGTCCAGATTTCGCTCCTGATGCGGCTGACAGATATCTGCCTGTTGAATGATCTGTTCACCGGATTCAACAACCTGATGAATAAGCTTCATCCGGGAGCTAAACGTATCCGAGTCAATCTCACGCGTTTTAATGTTTCGGCTGGTCACCATTTTCAACTGCCCGTCCTGCCGCAGAAAAATGCAGCCTCTTTCGGCGCCGGCGATGCGCATGGCGTGTTTGATAATTCGGCTGAGCAGCTGTTCCCGGTTTCGTATGGCGCCTATGGCGTCTCCAATCTCCAAAAGAGATTCAACCCATAAGGCGTGTTTCGATTGACGGTCCAGATAGGGCCTCAGATCCTTTGGAAAAAGGTCCGGATTGATCCTGGAGAAGACTTCCCAGGCTGATTTGAGCAGTGTCTCCACCCTGGCACGCTCCTTATCCCGTATCATCACACGCGCCTGAAGGATCTTTGCATGGGACAGTTCGATCTTGGCTCCGGCCCGGGTCAGCAGGGCAATGCTTTGCTTTAAATCCGCCCTGATCTGCCCGGATAACCCTCCTTTGCGAAAAGCCTTGAGCGCCTTGAAGCGCAGGGCCACCCCTTTCATGTAGATATCCGGCCAACTGAGCAGCCGTGCGATATCCGATTCAAAATTCCACTCGGGATGGACCATCCCCTGCTCTTCAAGGCCGAGCATGACCTCGAGATTATCCGGTCCCCTGTGATGCGGTGTGCCCAGTATCTTTGAATTCTCCCAGGCCTGGCTCAGGTGATAAAACGCCTTTTCATATTCCCCGCGGCGGTAGGCAAAAAAGGCACTTTTGCCATTTCCCGGCCAGAGAGTATAAGGATCGAGAAACTCATCAGGGGTTTTATAAACCTCTTCTAAAAAAGCCTCGCCCTCCTCAAGTCGGCCGGCGTCCGACAAAATGATGACAAGAATCAGCGTGGCATAACGTTCCAGAACCTGAGCGCCAATTGCTCTGGCCTTCCTGCGAACCGACCGTACCAGCCCCACACCCCTGGCTGTTTCCCCGGCGTTGCCATAGGTCCATCCCAGCCGAACGCTGCTTTTGAGGGTTTCCACATCCGAGGGAAGTTCCTCATGGTTACCGATAACCGATTCATAGCGATCAATGGCTTCATTGAGATATCCCTGCCAAAAAAGCAGCTCGGAATTGGCCAGGGCCACCTGAATTTTCAGTCCCGCAGGCAGATCGTGTTTGGGCAGCATCTGCCAGGCCTGTTCCAGCAGTTTTTGGGCTTCGCCGGATTCACAGGTTCTAATAAAGGTTTTGGCAAGCAGCACCTTGAGCTTTATACAGCGGATCGGATCATCCACCTGATCGCTGAATGCCAGGGCTTTCAGCAGCCAGGAACGCTGGATATTTTTGGACAGTGCCGTGTCCCTGCAGGTGCAAAGGCCGATGGCTGCGTCGATGAAATCCTTACGTCCATCACCGCCTACTGCGGCCATGTCCATGCTCTCCAAAGCCATGCGGTAATACTCTGCCGCATCAATGGGCAGGTTCTGTTCCTGGCAGTAGTGACCGGCATTTACGACATCCCTGGCATGCTGAATCGGCATTCCGGAAACCTGGTAAATGTGGGCGACGTTCATCCATCGCCTGGCCCCGTCGGGCAGATATTGGCAGACACCGCACAGAGATTTTTCTGCCGCACGGAACCGCTCGGTTTCAGAAACAGCATTTATAAGGTTCTTTGCAGAATTAAAATCGGTCAGGTAATAATATCCCGCGCCTTTGTCTCTGCAACAGGAAAGTTGGCCGGAGCGCTGCAGATCCTCGATGATCCGCAACACCTCTACCGGGGAATAGCCCGTAGTGGTGCAAAGAATGTTCAAAGAAATCGGTGGCGGCAGCAGTGATAAAATCAGAATAATTTCCGCGCCCATATCATCCTGCTGTAAAAAGCATTCATCCATTTGTTTCGTGCGTGCTTCAAGGCTCATAGGCTATATCGTAAAAGTGTAGCCGAAAAATTCGATAAATTCTTTAACAAACAATTGCTGACGCGCTCGTAAAAAGTCGATTTTCAGATGGCGCTGTAAAAAGTTCAAGATCAAGGCTTGCGCGATTTCGAAGAATGCAGAGTACTTATCCGTACGTGAAATTCTGAGAAATCGCGCGTAACGCTGATATTGGACTTTTTGCGGTGCCATCAATTGCTGAAATTCATAAAATCCCCTATGAAGAAGCAATTTTTCCCAAATAAAATACTTTCAAAAGGGACTTTTCGCTATATTGTCAAAATATCAAACATGGGATCAGAAAACAAAACAAAAGATCCTATCCAGACTGGCAGCGGCTGAGCAAAAAAATAAAACCGGCCTGAAACAATATTAATGGCATCACCGTTTGAAACCGGAATTTATGACATTACAGATCAGTATTGCATGATAGACTGCTTTGATTGCATAGATTCCAAAAAACTTTAAAAAAGCCCCATGCGAAATCCGCACAGGGCCCTTCACTGATTTTATAAGGTGTTTGGACTTTCTTAAAACCGCCATGTCATTTCAATGTAATTACATAAGGCGATTTCATCCCAGTCTCCCCCTGTATCCGGATATTTTGCCTCCAGGATGTCCTGTGTTCCATTGCCGGGAGAAAAAAGGGACAGTGTTGTCCCGAGAGAAAAATGCGGGTTGAATCTATAGGTCAGGTTTGCGGATAATTCAGACCCCATTTCATCATCAATCTCGGTGCCGGTGAGATCTTCCATGGCGCCTGTTTCGGTGAACATCAGATACTGAAACTGCACCTTGTAATCGAACTTGTCCCAACGACCCTTGAACCCGGCTCCAATAGAGGTCAAACCCGGATGATAAGCCGAACTGGTATTGCCAACGCCGCCATATCCGGTGCCGACAACCCATGGAGCCGGCCCATTGGCAAGATCATTGCCCAAAAGTGCGGGAAGCATTGAATAGACTATCGTTCCAAGGGATTCAACTGTCTTGTAAGCGAACGCGTTGGGATTGCCAAAGGTCGGGGTGGCAAACTGCCCGTCTGTAATACCGTTATAGGCATTAATTTCTGAATCATTTGCATCGTCATCGCCTGCAACAAGGTATCCTCCGAAATAGGGTTGGAAAGAGGAAGAAACTTTGTACTCAAGTGAAGCAAAGGCGGCATAGGAGCTTACATCCGCATCTTCGTCCGTGGCCGGATAGTTTGCTTTTTCTCCTGTTACATAGACGAATTCCGCCCTTGGCGTCAGCCTCCCCAGTGTTCCAAAAAATTCGGTTGCCACGTAATGTATTTTCGCGTCCCTTTCTCTGTTGTCAGAATATGCATAAAAAGGGCTGACATTGAGATTTTGATTCATTAAAGGAATATTAAATTTCAAAGAATAGAATCGCCAGTCCTGCTCCTGAGAAATCAGCTCGCTATCCGTGGTTTCAAGATCCTCCTCAATCGTGTGATATCTAAGGGCCCAATCCACGTCATTAAAGGAGCCCGTTAAACCCAGGTAGGGGTGATCATCACCATAAACCAGTCCACCGGTTGCCAAATCGAGTCCTTTGATTGACCATCCGGATTCCAGGGTGACTGGCGAGTTGCCAAACGTATTGAAATCATATGTTAATACCAACGCCTCAATGCCGAACTGATCCCCGTAGACACCGGACGGGGCATCCCATCCTTCATCTGCCCCAACATCCCGGGTCCGGTCAACATTGTCCTTGTCCATTACGAATTCGCCTTCCAGCAAAGTCATAAAACTCCAGTTTTCGCCGCCGCCCTCAAGCCCCAGGCGAAGCTGTTGCCGGATGGAATGGTCTGCATAGTTTCCGCCGGTATCCCCGATATATTCAAGGGGCGTGGACTCATCGTTAAAATCCGGGTTAGCGACAAAGATAGGCTGGGTTGTTGCGCTTCCAAAGATTTGGATATTCATATCAGAAAACTTTGAGACCACTTCCCCTGTTTTCATTTTTGCTTCAGAGGGTTGGATGGTTAAGAATAAAAAACTGACACACAGACCGGTTAAAATCAACAAGGACCTCTTCATAAAAAAATTCCTCCTGCAGTGATGTGTTTAATTTTTTCTTTAAGAACAAAGCATTGTCTAGATTACAGGTCAGAACGTTTTTCTGCTCATCCCATCGATGGCCTCGGAGACGGCTTCATATACACCCGGAAATGAACTGACATTGAGGCCCTGGGTCAGGCAGGGGATGAAATAGTGCTTTCCGCACCGCCGGCAGGCATTTTCCACATGATCCGCAATGATTTCCGGTTTCCAGTCCTTGCAGTCCACTACCCCGCTGTCAATTTCGCCCATAAAGGAAATCTGCCCCCCGTATTCCCTGATCAGCTCCGGTGTATTATTGGTGGTCATCACGCCCTGCCAGATATCGATGCCCATATCGATCATGTAGGGAACCAGATTGGCGGCATAGGAATCACTGTGGTGGACAATCAGTTCAACGCCGTTGTCCTTCCAGAAACCATATGCCTTTTTGTAAGGCTCCAGATAGAACTCCTCAAACATTTCCGGCGACATGAACGAGGCAATCTGTCCGCCCCAGTCATCATGGTGGAAAACAGCATCCGGCTGAATCCTGTCGATGATCTGCCTGGCATAACGGATTTCATACTCGGTCAGATAGTCGATCAGCTCGTGCATGTACTCGGGTTCTTCGTACAGGTTCATCATGGCGGCTTCCATGCCCATGAGCATGTGGGTCATCTCAAATGTTCCTGAAGCAAAAAACGCGGTGACGAATTTGTCCTTCCGGTCGACCGCTTTGGCATGCTCGATGGCCGGTGCCCAGCTTTCATCAGAAAATTCAACCGACGGCGCAGAGACCACGTCCCGCCATTTGGTGATATCCTTGAGCACGATGTGTTCATCGTCATGTACAGGAAACGGACCGAGCTGATCTTTCGGCCAGTTAAAAGTAATCCCCCACTCGTTGGTAATTATCTCCCCGGGCTTGGGACGGGTTCGCAGCGGGGCTTCCAGTATGATTTCCAGGAATTCATACTGATTGACAAACCGATCCGGGTTGCCGCCCCTTATGGCCTCCATGAGGTTCTGTCGTTTGGTAAGCATGGGTTTGGATCCTTTCTTTTATTTTTTTTAACATTGAAAACACTGGCATTATAAGGAGTTAACCAGCTCCCTGGCTTTGACTGCCGCGCTGCCGGCATCCGGGGCATAGGCATCTGCACCGATTTTATCTGCAAACTCCTGGGTAACCGGTGCCCCGCCGACGATGACTTTAAATCCGCTCAGGCCGCTTTCCTTAAGCGCTTCAACCGTGGCCTGCATAGCCGGCATGGTGGTGGACAAAAGACCGGAACATGCGACCAGCTTGACATTCTCATTTTCCTTGACGGCCTGAATAAATTTTTCCGCCGGCACATCAACTCCCAGATCCACCATGGTAAACCCGGCGCTCTCCAGCATCATGGTGACCAGATTTTTGCCGATATCATGCAGGTCGCCCTGAACCGTACCGATGATGCAGGTGCCAAGTGAGATGGATGTCTCTTTTGCCAGATGGGGCTTGAGTACATCCACGCCCAGAGACATGGCCTTGGCGGCAATGAGCATTTCCGGCACAAAAATGGTGCCGGCCGAAAACTTATCGCCCACCGTTCCCATCCCGTCGATCATGGCCTGGAGAATATCATTGGCTGCATATCCTTCATCCAGGGCTTCCTGTACCAGCCCGGATATGAGTTTGGTTTTGCCTGCTTCCACGTTTGATTTTACTTCTTCGATTTTAGACATGGCCTACACCCTTTCTATGAAATTGATTTTTCGACATTTATCTATTTTACAGGGCCGAAAAGCCCTTCCCTGTAGGCATTGATGTATTCAATGCAGTACTCATCATTGCCTTTCAAAGCTTCCGCGGCATAGATCAGCCCCATCATGTGCTTGTCCATCGGGTTAATAATGGCACTGTCCATACCGGCACCAACGGCAAGGACAATAAAAGCCTGGTTGACATATTTTCTGGCCGGCAGGTTAAACGAGATATTGCTGGCACCGCCCGTGACATGAATGCCCGGGTACTGCTCTTTTATTTCTCTTATGACTTTCAGCACCGTGTTGATCCCATCCTCGGATGTGCACAGCATCTCCACCAGGGGATCGATGTGAAGGCGCGAGGGAGCAATGCCATATTCCTTTGCTTTTTCCATAATGCCGGAAAACACCTGCATTCGATGTTCACCGCTTTTGGGAATGCCGGTGTCATCGCTTAAAAGAGCGACGCATTCCCATTCGGTGTCGGCGATTACAGGGAAGATGACATCGATTTTATCCCCTTCCAGGGATACGGAGTTGACCATGCCGGGCTTGTTGCACAGTTTAATGGATTCAGCACAGATCTGCGCACTGGGACTGTCCACTGCAATGGGGGTATCCGTTGTTTCCTGAACAAAATCGATCAGCCACTTCATTGATTCAAGCTCCACGGAAACTTCCGTGGATGCGCAGACATCAATAAAGTGAGCACCTGCACCCGCCTGGTTTTCAGCCAGATTTTTTATAAAATCCTTGTCTTTGCTGGCGATGGCCTTTGAAACAGAGGGAATCGCTCCGTTTATTTTTTCTCCGATGATGATCATTTTGGGCTAACCTTTCTCGTATGTTGAATTAGACAAAAAGGCTGCCGGTATGAAGGAAGCTCATTTTCTTCCACCGGGAGCGTCACGATTTGCCGAAAGCTTCTTTGGAAAGAAGAGCATTACAGCGGCCAGCAGGGAACCCATCCCCATTATCAGGGCAACGGTGGGCAGCTTTGCCCCGATCTGCAAAAATACACCGGCCAGGATGGGGGAGAGCACAGCGCCGGCCCGTCCAACGCCGATGACAAAGCCTGTACCCGTGGCTCTGACATCCGTGGGAAAGGCAACGGCAAGGAGCGAATACAGACCGGAAATGCCGGCATTTGCGAAAAAGCCGGCCAGCGCCGCCAATAGTTTGATCTGGGTGAGTTCGGGACCGGTTCGACCAAATACCGCAACAAATAGCGATGTGAGCACCATGATCAGCACGGTCAGCTTCTTCAACGCGATCCGTGTGGTCAACCACCCGAAAACCGCGCCGCCCAGTGCCCCGCCCAAACTGGCCCAAACCAGGACTCCGCCGGCAAGGGCGGGAGAAAACCCCATGTCGGCAACGACCTTGGGAGACCATTTCAGAATGAAGTAGAAGGTGGTGATGTGAAGGAAATAGGCAGCGGTCAGTATCAGGGTTATCGGAAGGATGGATGGCGAAAAAATGCTCCAAACAGCCTTTTTCTCTTTTGTCTCCCGGATTTCGGGCAGTTTTTCGATACCTGGAAAATTCATTCTTGCCAGTACGGCATTAATCTTTCCCAAGGCCCCTTTGGGCTGCCTGTTTGTCAGCCAGTGCACGGATTCGGGCACAAGAACGTATACCGCAAGGGCCAGGATGCCGGTTACCGCAGCGCCGAAGTAAAATATGGAACGCCAGTCGTGGGCCTGGAGCAGGTGTGAGGCGATCATGCCCCCGAAGGTGCCGCCTAAAGGGTAGCCGATAACCATCAATGAAATGCTCATCCCCCGGCGTTTGATATTGGAAAACTCCGCTACTATCGCATTGACACAGGCCAGAATACCGCCGATGCCCAAACCCACCAGAATCCGCCAGACAGAAAGTTGAATGGGATTGGAAGCGGTGGTGACCAAAAACATACCGGCGGACATGGCAATCAGGCAGCCCAGGACCGTGGGCCGCCTGCCGAACCTGTCCGCCACGCTCCCCAGGAAAAAGGAACCCACAGCCATACCGATCAATTCCATGGCCATAACCACTCCCAGGGCAGCCTGGGGTATCCCCCACTCACTGGCTATACCCGGCGCGGCAAAACTGATGGACAAGAC
>JAIPES010000077.1 GCA_021737045.1 Desulfobacteraceae bacterium
GACGGCACAGTGTTTTTTACCGACCACGGGGCCGGAACAGATGGGTTTGACTATGCGATCAGCGGCTTTAACGCCTCTGCCAAAGACATTTCCCCGGATCAGTCCTTTCCCTTTGAGATGGCCGCCCGGCTCGGCCAGGCGCCGTTTTCTGCCAAAGGCACGGTCAATGCCGCAAATGCGCAAATCCAGGCCAATGTGAAACTCGATGATTTCAATATCGCTGATTTTGCCCCTTATTTGGAAAACCAGGCCCGGGGCGCCATTGAAGGACTCCGGCCGGTTGTCTCGGGCACCATTGATCTCTCATCTCAAAAAATCCATACAGAGGGCCTTGAGATCATCCTTGGCGATGATGTGGTTTCCGTGGATCTTACGGTAACGGATTTTCTTTCCAAGCCCCTGAAAATTGAAAACCGCATCCATGCCGACAATTTAAATATCGACAAACTCGTGGCCGCGCTTCAGACACCCCAGCCCCGGCAAAAAGAAAAAGAGGGCAGGGCAGAGCCGGGTTCGTCTGATTCTTCAAAACCGGCTCCTGCCGGCAAAGATGGCCCCCTGGGCCCGATTGATTTGCCGGTTGCAGTAAACGGTCAGGTCGATGTGGATAAGGCGGTTTACAAAGGCCTTGCCATGACTGACCTGAAGCTTCGCTATAACCTGATCAAAAACGTGCTTACCGTGGAATCCCTGGCGGCACGGCTGGCCGAAGGCGCGCTTTCCGGAAACGCCCGGGTGGATCTGGGTGTTGCCGGGCTTTCTTATGATTCTGATTTTTCCGTGCAGGAGATCAGCGCTGACGCACTGGTATCCGGACTTTACCCAAAGGGCGCGGGCATTTTGCTGGGCCGGACATCGGCTGCGATCAATATTTCCGGCCAGGGCACGGCCTGGAAGCAGATGCGCGAGGCTTTAAGCGGGCAGGGGGAGATCCGGATTTTTGATGGAAAAATCACCGGCAGGGAGTTTGCCGGCGGTCTGGCATCCGCCCTGGGCGCAGGGGATTTGAAATCCATTGATTTCAAATCATTTGAGGGCGATTTTGAAATTGATGACGGAAAACTCCGGCTGGTTTCCGATTTTGCCGGAAAGGACGTGAAAATGAAGCCCACCGGCACAATCGGCCTAAACGGCGCCCTGGACATGAACCTGAACCTGGCCCTGGCCCCGGGATTTTCCAGCCGTCTGTCTTCAGACAGCCTTGTGGGAGAGCTGCTTGCTGATGAGCAGGGATGGACCGGCATGCCCGTTGCCCTGGGCGGATCTTTGGGAAAACCCCGTTTTGTTTTGGACAAGGCGCGCCTGCAAAAGCAGTTGACCGAGGAAGGCACCCGGAAAGTCATTGAAAAGGGGCTGCAGAAATTGTTTCAGTAACCGCCCCGGCCGGTTTTCTGGTCAAAATCCACCAGGATCTTGAGACTGCCCTTTTGCCGGGCATGGGCAAAGGCCTGTTCAAACCGGTCAAACGGATAGATCTTTTCCACCAGGGCGCTGACATCAACCCAGCCGCGCTCCAAATAGCGCAGGGCCAGGGCAATGTCTCCGCATCTTGAGCCCAGGATGCGGATTTCATCGACCACGACTGCGGATAGATCAATCCGGGAAGGATCGCGGGACGTGGTTTTCACAACAACCGTGCCTTCTGGCCGCACCAGGCAAAGAGCGGTTTGGATGCCCCCGGAACTGCCGGTGGCATCCACCACCAGATCAAAGACCCCAATCCGGCTTCTGAGCGCCTGGGCCGGTTCTTCTGCGGCGGTCTGCACCGTGGCAATGCCGGCGGACTCTGCAATGGCCAGCTTTCGGGCATGGCGGCCGATGAGCGTGACCTGCCCGCTTGCATGGACAAGGGCCATTGCTGAGAGCAGGCCCATTTTGCCGTCGCCCAGAACCGCGATTTTGTCCGTGTTGACAATGTGGACCTGCTGAGTGATTTCCAGGGCCGCGGCCAGGGGCTCGGCAAACACGGCCTGCTCCGTGCCCAGCCCTTGGGGAATCACGTGCAGGTTTTCTGCGGGCACGGCGCAGTATTCGGCAAACGCCCCGTTTCTGCCACGGATTCCGATGACTTCCCGGTTCTGGCAGTGCCGGGGATCACCGGCGGCACACCATGGACAGGCGCCGCAGCCGCAGTTGATATCCGCGGCCACCGCCTTGCCTTCCAGCTCCGGGCGCCCCGGGGCCCGGCACACCACCCCGGCCAGCTCGTGGCCGGCAATTCCGGAAAATTGGGCATAGCCCTCAAAGATTTCCGTGTCCGTGCCGCAGATGCCGGCCATGGAAACCTTCACCAGGGCCTCGGTTTCATTGATTTCCGGCAGGGGGGCCTTTTGGGTGATTGCCTGTTGGTTTTCAAACCGGATGGCTTTCATGGTTTTCATTGACGCATCCGGCTATACCTTGGCGTGATCAAATCCCCAGGCCCCGGTCTCCTCGTCCTGGAACATGTCCTGGAAAACGTTGGGAAATTCCTTTTTGCAGATCCTGGCAATCTGATCGCCCACCAGCCGGATTTCTTCTTCTGCATGCACGGACGTTCGCATGGAAATGATGTGGCGCCAGGCCCGCAGATTGCCTGTGACCATGATGGTGGTGCCGATACCGATGGGTGCAAGGCGGCGGAACATGGAGGTGAGCATTTTTTTGGTGGCAAAATCGTCCATGTCGGCAATGCCGAAGATATCGGCCAGCTCCTTCTGGGTGTTTTCCAGAAAATCCACCACCTCCCGGAATTTTTTCTCTGCTTCCGGGTTGGATTTGGCAGAGCCGGGAATCCAGACCGGAAGATCATCCAGGCGCACGTATCTGAGACTTTCCTGGGAATAGGCCATCCCGGCGCGGTGGCGGACCAGCTCATGGGTAAATACCCGGGAGACATTTCTGAAGATAAATGTGGCATTTACGTGTTCCAGCACGGATCCGTGACCGCTTTTGAGCACATTGGCCAGATACCGCTCATTGCCCCGGCGCACCCGGCCAACATTGGGGTTGGAGGCCTCGGGCTTGGCCGGGTCCCAGGGCTGCCAGGAGCGGTAGCACATCCGGCCGGCAGCCTCGATCAGGTTTTCCCCGTCTGCGACATTGTCATCGGTTTGCCAGTCCGGGCTGCCGATATCTTTTAGATAGGCGTTCAACCCTTCGGATACCAGGGTGGTTTTGGCCACCAGGTAGACCCTGGGTGTGTCAATTTCCCGCATGATTGCCTCCTGTGTTGCGTGGTAATGAATTTATCCGGTTTTTTCGGATTTTTTGGAAAACCAGGTTTTGATGACCGCATGGACCAGCGTGGCCAGGGGAATGGCCAGAAAAAGGCCCCAGACGCCCCACAGCCCCCCGAATACCAGGATGGCTACGATAATGGCCACCGGGTGGAGGTTGACCACTCCGGACAGGAGCAGCGGTACCAGGATGTTGCCGTCAATGAGCTGGATAATGCCGTATGCGATCACCGTGTAGGTAAATTCCGGGCTGATGCCCCACTGGAAAAAGGCCAGCAGAACCACCGGGATGGTCATCACCGTAGCCCCGATATAGGGAATCAGCACGGACAGGCCGATAAACAAAGACACCAGCATGGCATAATTGAGCTCCAGCAGGGTAAATGTGGCATAGCTCACCGTCCAGACAATAATGATTTCCCAGATTTTGCCCCGGACAAAGTTGGCCACCTGGTCGTTGACCTCCTGCCACACTTCTGTGGCCAGGTCCATGTTTCTGGGCAGAAATTTTTTGAACCAGGAAATGATTCTGTCCTTGTCCTTAAGGAAGAACAAAACCAGCAGGGGAACAAGCACAAGATAGACCAGAATGGTGATCAGGTTTCGCACCGAGGCCACTGAAAAAACCAGCGCACTCTGGCCCAGGCGGGTGAGCTCGGTTTTTAAAAAACTGATCACCTGCCGGACCTGTTCTTCCGAGACCAGCTCGGGGTAGCGTTCCGGAAGCTGCATGAGCTGTTGCTGGCCGTTTGTGATCAGGGCGGGCAGCTCCTGGATCAATTGTGCGATTTGTCTGGAAAGCAGGGGCAGCAGTCCAATGATCAGGGCAAGAAAGCAGATCATAAAAAGGGTAAAAGACAGGGTCACTGCAATGGCCCTGGGAATGCGGCAGGTTTCAAGCCGGGATACGATGCCTTCAATCAGGTAGGCGATGATCAGGCCCACAAACACAGGCTGCAGCATCTGACCCAAAAGAATCACCAGCAGAAATCCGCCCAGCAGCATTCCCCATAGGATCACCACCTGGGGATCGGAAAATTGCCGGTGAAGCCAGTCCCGCATACTCCGGATCATTGAAGGCCTTTCACCGGACATGGCTTTCAAGCCAGGCTTCAAGATCCGTTAAAACCTGCTGCCGCCGGGATGGTTCTTCATTGTAGATTTCATGAAACAGGCCGGGATATACATGCAGCGTTTTGTCCGAAGCTCCGATATGTTCGAAAAATTTGCGGCAAGCGCCGGGATCCACCAGGCGGTCATCCCCTGCGGCCTGCAGCAGCAGGGGGACGCTCAGCACGGGCGCATCCTGATTTGTCCGCTCCATTGTTTTGGTCATTTCTGTAAACAAACGGGCGCTGACCCGGCCAAGGACAAGGGGATCGCTGATATAGGCCTGGACAACCGAATCCTCGTGGCTGATATGTTCGGGCGCCAGCTGGTTGTCAAAGGTGAGCTGCGGCCGGATGCGCGACATGAGGCGGCCAAGGGCGGCTTGTACCGGGGGTATGGAAACCGCCGGGGCCAGGGCGGGCGACGATGCAATCACCCCGCTGACAGTGTTGCCAAAGCGCTGTGCAAAGCGCAGCACCACCAGACCGCCCATGCTGTGGCCCAGAATCAGCACGGGCAGATTTTCATCCATCTGCTGCCGGCATTTTTGGATCACCTGCATCAGGTCGTCTGTCAGGTGATCAAAGTCCTGCACATGACCGCGCGCCCCGCCGCTTTGCCCGTGCCCCCGCTGGTCATAGGCAGTGACCCGGATGCCTCTTTCGTTTAAAAATTCAGCCATTTGTTCATACCGGCCCGAGTGTTCGCACAGGCCGTGGACGATGACCATGCATGCGCGCGGGTCAGAACCGGCGGGAAAGTGCCGGGTGAAAAGCGGGGTGCCGTCTTTGGCAATCATCGTTTCGGTTGATTGTGAAGGGGAAGCTGACATGACTGCGTCCTTTTTATGAGGCTTGTTCAAATGGCAATAAATGACAACCTCTGGGCGGCATTGGCTTAAATGCCGAGCTTGGACAGAAAAATACAGATATCGTTTACCGTGTCCACAAGCCTGGGATGGGAGGTGCGAAATTCCCGGACCGATTCGCGCAGTCCCTGGATGGAGGTTTCCAGCAGATTGGGGTCCAGTTCGTCGCGGGTGGCTTCGTGGGCCGAGGCCTTGGTGAATTTTTTGATGCTTTCGGCCCGCTGCAGATCGGTTTCAGCCAGGTCTGTGATTTCTTCGTTTAACCGGCTGAGCAGTTCATAGTATTCCTGTTTTTTGTCTTCCGGTATGTTTCCGGAAGTCTTGATTTTTTCCTCCAGTTTTGACAGTGTGTGCTTGAGCATAGGCCATCCTTGTTGTCAGGTTTTTTTGCAATCCTAACGTAATCTGGGTTTTATGACAAGATTGTTTTTCTTTTCATGTGCGTGGATACAAACGCTTCCGGCGGCTGTGGCGGGCAATGACAAATCCCTGTGAAGCCTGCGACATGGAGGAAAAAGTGCATGTCTGCTGCGGCAGGCACCCGGAAACCGGATTCCGGATGCCCCTGCAGATTGGTGAAAAACGGACGGTTCTGGCCTGCCCGTGCCTTGAGGCTTCGGGCAGGTGCAGGGTTTACAGCCGGCGGCCCGGGGCCTGCCGGGCGTGTTTCTGCGAACGGTTTGGCAGGTTTGCCTTTATGCCCGGTCTTTGGCCGGATTCCGGGGACTGATATCCGCCCTCTGTGTCCTCTGTTTTCAGTCTTCCGCCCTCTGTCCTCTGTCTTCTGTCCCTATCCCTGGTATTTGCCCACAATGGCGATGCTGCAGATGTTCTGGAACGGAAAACCCCCCAGGTTGTGGGTCATGCCCAGCTGCGGGTTTTGGATCTGGCGGTCCCCGGCCCGGCCGTGGAGCTGAAGATACATCTCGTAGAGCATCCGCAGCCCGGATGCGCCGATGGGATGGCCGAAGCATTTCAGCCCCCCGTCGATCTGGCAGGGCACCTGGCCGCCGCGGTCGTAGAATCCGTCCATGATGTCGTGGACGGCCCTTCCGCGCCGGGAGATGTGCAGATCCTCGTAGGTGACCAGCTCTGTGATGGAAAAGCAGTCATGCAGTTCCATCATGCTGATTTCCTCTCTGGGGTTGTCAATGCCGGCTTCCTTGTAGGCCTCGGTGCTGCACTTTGCAGTGGTCATGAAATGATCGCCGTCCCAGTCGTTAAAACCGATTTCCTCGCCGCTGCTCAGGGCCAGCTGCAGGGCTTTGACAGACACAAAATCCTTTTTCCCCATCTTTTGTGCGATTTCCGGGGTTGTGACAATGGCGCAGGCTGACCCGTCGCTGACCCCGCAGCAGTCAAACAAACCCAGGGGATGGGCCACAATCGGGGCGGCCATGACCTGGTCCTCGGAAACTTTCTTTTGCAGATGCGCCTTGGGGTTCAGGGCTCCGTTTTCATGGCTTTTGGCCGATACATGGGCCATGGCCCGTTTCAGGTCCGCGTCCGGAATCCGGTACTTGGCGGCATACGCGCTGGCCAGCTGGGCAAAAGAGCCAGGGGCGGTCAAATTCGGCCACCACTGCCACATGAGCGAACCGGTGTTGGAGCCGCCTGCAGGCAGTCCGCCGTAGCCGGTATCCTTGAGTTTTTCCACACCCAGGGCCAGGCAGATGTCATATGCCCCGGATGCCACTGCATAACAGGCCCCCCTGAAGGCCTCTGTGCCCGTGGCGCAGTAGTTTTCCACCCGGGTGACCGGAATCATGGGCAGCCTGAGGGTTGTGGCCAGGGGCATGGCGGTTTTGCCCACGTTGACTTCATCCATGCACGTGCCAAACCAGGCGGCCTGGATATCTGCCGGTGCAATGCCGGCATCGGTCAGTCCCTCTTCAAAGGCTTCAAGCATGAGTTCTTCTGCGCCCACATCCCATCTTTCCCCGAAACGGGTGCACCCCATGCCGATGATTGCCACTTTATCCCTTATGCCTGTTGCCATATTCTGCCTCCTCATTTATCCAATGCTGTTCCGAAAATCCTTTTTTGCGGGTTTTCGGATTGATCAAAACGAAACTCACCGTTTTTCAGGATCCTGTTTTGGTTTCCTGTGGTGACATCAATGCAAACAAAGCGGCATTGGCGTCATCAATGGGCTCTGCTCCGGTCATGTCCATGATTTGCTCAAAGTTTTCAGCTACCTCTTCAGGGGTGGGCGGGTTCTCGCCGCTGCCCAGCCTGGCGCCCTTGCCGGTGAGAATGGCGGCCCGGTTGAAATAGCCCATGCCGGCATTGTAGATGCGGCCCGTTTCCCGGCACTGATCGCTTGCCAGATAGACCACCATGGGCGTGACCAGTTCGGGCTTCATCCGGTCGAGCATTTCCCGGGGCATAATGTCTTCGGTCAGGCGGGATGCGGCCAGGGGGGCGATGGTGTTGACACAAATGTCGTATTTGTATCCTTCCAGTTTCAGGGTGTTCATCATGCCCACCAGGGCCATTTTGGCGGCCGAATAATTGGCCTGGCCGAAGTTGCCGTATAGGCCGGCCGCCGAAGTGGTCATAATCACCCGGCCGTAGCCCTGGGTGCGCATGACCTCGAATGCCGGGCGGCTCACGTTGAAAGCGCCGTTTAAGTGAACCGCCAGCACTGCGTGCCAGTTTTCGGGTTCCATCTTGGTAAAGCTTTTGTCCCGAAGGATTCCGGCGTTGTTGATCACGATATCCACCCGGCCGTAATGTTTAAGGGCGCAGTCAATGATGTTTTGTCCGCCTTCGGCGGTAGCCACGTTATCGTAATTGGCAACTGCCCGGCCGCCGGCCGCAGTGATTTCATCCACCACCTGCTGAGCCGGTGCTGCAGAGCCCCGGCCTGTGCCGTCTCTGGCACCGCCCAGATCATTGACAACCACACTGGCGCCCCGGGATGCCAGTTCCAGGGCATAGGCCCTTCCCAGGCCGCCGCCGGCGCCGGTGATCACCGCCACCTGGCCGTCAAAACGGATTTTCGCCATTTCTTCGACGGCTCCGGCAACGGGCCGGGCCTTCCAGAAGTAGTTGACAAAACCGCGCTCCTTGTCCTGGGTGCGTTTGCGAAACACCATCTGCATGGGCAGTCCCACCTTGACTTCAGATAGCTTGCAGTCTGTGAAATCGGCCATGAAGCGGCCGCCGTTGTCAAACTGGATCATGCCGTAGATGTGGGGCGGGTCATAGGATACCGCCAGCATATCACCGGTAAACGTCTTGACCCGTGCGGGCTGGCCGGCAAACTCGTAATCCTGCTGGGTGTGGCGGGCCGTGCATCCGGGATTGACGCACACTTCGGTTTTGGGAAACTGGGGCGTTTCGCAGTTGCTGCATTTGCCGCCCACCAGCCCAAGGATCATTTTGCGTTTGCGCCACAGGGTGGTCATGGCCGTCTGGGTGGGGGCTTCTGCCCGGATGCCCATCTCCGGCTCCAGAAGATCCCGGAACACCAGCCACTTGGGGTAGTTGTCAACAGATTCCCGGTTGTCCAAAACGCTTTGAACCTTGGGCGTTTGTTTAAACCGGGCGATTTCTTCTGTGACTGTAAAGCAAAGGGCGTCGCTTCCCTGGCCGAATCCGGCCACCACGATGTTTTCACCGGGCTCTGCGGCATCCAGGGCTGCGGCCAGCATCAAAAGTGCGTGGGCAGAACCGGTATCCCCGCAGACCTCGTGCATGTTGTCCATGACCGTTTCCGGGTCTGCCCCCAGTTTTCGGGCGATTTTTTTGTGCTCGGCCTTGAAATAACAGGGATAGACCAGCCGGTCGATTTCATCGATGCCCAGATTCAGCTTTTTTAAAAGTCCGTTGACCGCCTGGGGAATGATCTTTGAATAACCCTCATCTCTTACCCAGCGCTCCTCCCAGGTATAGTCGAACCGGTTCTGCGCTCCCCGGTAATGGTCCACAAAGTCGCAGGATACGGAATAACTTCCCTGATATCGGGCAATCACGTTTTTGCTGCCCACCACAAAGGAGGCCGCCCCGTCTCCGTACCACATCTCGTAAAAACCCCCGGGCTTTGTCTGGCGGCAGTCTGCGGCCGTGATCATCAGGGTTTTGTCTGTTTTTCCAGCAGCCGCTTCCAGGGCGGTGGCCAGGGCCGTGGTCCCGGCTTTCTGGGAGGCGGTGAAATCCGCAGACGTGATGTCCTCGCGAAGATTTAAGGCCGTGGATACAATGCCGGCGTTTTGCCGGTCTGCAAAGGGAAACGAGGTGGAAGCCAGATAAATCCCGTCAACAGTTTCTTTGTCCGCTTTCTGCAGGGCGTTTCCGGAAGCTTCCACGGACATGGTCAGTGCGTCTTCGTCCCAGTTGCACATGGAACGCTCGCCCTGGGCCACCATGGCAATGGCCGGGGCAAACCAGCCCATGGCCTGGTAGATAGCCGAACGCGAAAGCCGAAGTCGGGGAATGTATGCGCCGTATGAAGTGATGCCGATCATGTTTTCACTCCTTTTTTTATTTTTAAAGTGTTGATGGCGCCGTAAAAAGTCCAATATCTGCGTTACGCGCAATTTCTCATAATTTCACGTACGGCTAAGTACGCTGCATTCTTCGAAATTGCGCAAGCCTTGATCTTGAACTTTTTACGGCACCATCTGAAATCAGACTTTTTACGGTGCCCTCAAGTGTTGGCAGCGGTTCAGACAATTTATAGGGCAAAGAGTTTTTCAATGAGCTGGGATTTCATTACGTCTCCGCTGATTTTGAGTTTGCCCGCGGTAAAGGCCTGCATGGCCGGCAGTTCGCCGTTGATCATGGCAAGAAAATCATGATCCGCCATTTTCAGTGTGCAGGTGGGGTTTTCATGGGTGCCCGGCGACACCGTGCAGGCTCCGTCTGATACAGCACAATACCAGTCACCGCCCGTATCCCCGGAGATATGATATTGAAAGACCACGTCCACTCCCCTGGCTGCATCCGCGTTAAAGGCCCGGGGCATGGCTTCAAACACGGCGGCCGGATCGGTGAATTTCCCGGGATCCTCGGATTGATCATGTTCGCCGGCCGGCCGGGAAAACGCGTTGATCACGTCTGCCACCTGCTCGTTTAATTCACTGTATTCTTTGCCGCCTTTCAGGGACCGGATCTGATCGAGTTTGTCCTTCACCTGTTCGGCCGTGGGTATCGATTCCGGATCTCCCGCCACCGCACCGGGGCCGGTGACCACCGCGGCGCGGTTAAAGCTGCCCATGCCGGCGTTGTAAATATGGCCGGAAACCGGACATCTTTTCGAGCAGAGAAACATCACCAGTGGTGAGACAAATTCGGGCCGGAGCTTGTCGAGAAATTCGGCGGGCATTACGTCCTCGGTGAGCCGGGAGGCGGCCAGGGGGGCCACGGTATTGACGCAAATGCTGTGTTTGCGGCCTTCGAGCTTGAGGGTGTTCATCAATCCCACCAGGCCCATTTTGGCGGCCGAATAGTTGGCCTGGCCGAAATTGCCGTAAAGCCCGGCAGCCGAAGTGGTCATGATGATCCGGCCGTAACCCTTTTCGCGCATAACGGAAAATGCCGGCCGGGTGACGTTGCAGGCCCCGTTTAAGTGCACGTCAAGCACGGACTGCCAGGTGTCGGGGGTCATTTTCACAAAGCTTTTGTCCTGCAGAATCCCGGCGTTGTTAATCAGGATGTCCACGGTGCCAAAGTTTTCCAGGGCGGTCTGCACGATGTTTTGTCCGCCTTCTGCCGTGGCCACGCTGTCGTAGCTGGCAACAGCTTTTCCACCTTCGGCAGTGATTTCATCCACCACTTTCTGCGCCGGGGTTGCAGATCCCTGGCCTGTGCCGTCTCTGGCACCGCCCAGGTCGTTGACCACCACCTTTGCCCCCCTGCGGGCCAGGTCCAGGGCGTAAGTTCTGCCCAGGCCCCCGCCTGCGCCGGTGACAATGGCCACCTGTCCGTCAAAACGGATTTCGTCTTTGGGCACTTCGCCGTATTCAAATATGCCGTTTGTGATCACCGTATCGCCGGTTTTTTCGTTGACCACCTCCCAGGCGGCCCGGCCGGGTTCAAGTTTCCAGATCCGGGTCTTGATGGGATCTCCCGGGTAAAGCGCTTTTGAAAACCGGCAGTCCAATCTGCGCATGCGCTCGGGCTCGCCCGGAATCAGGTTGGCAATCAGGGCCCGGCATGCAAAACCGTGCGTGCATAGCCCGTGCATGATGGGCTTTTCAAACCCGGCCATTTTGGCAAATTCCGGATCCGCATGAAGCTGGAACACGTCTCCGGAAAGCCGGTACAAAAGGGGCTGATCCGGGGACGGATGATCCTTTGCCTCAAAGTCGGGGGCCCGGTCCGGGATGGGGGTTTGCACCTTTGGGGCGGGTTTTCCGCCAAACCCGCCGTCAAGCCGGGAAAAGATTTTGATAATGCTTGTAAACAGGCGCTTTCCACTGGAGTGACGGGTGATGCTTTTGCCTTCGATGATCGCACCCTTGTCGCCTCCCATGTCATAGATATCCGTGATTTCACCCTCGGTGATCAGCTCGCCTTCGGCAGGGATGGGATTGTGAAAAATCAGCTGCTGTTCGCCGTGCAGGATTCCGGCAAGGTTGACTTCCGCCTTGATTCCGAAATGCATCAGAAAGTCAAACACCGCAGCCACCCCGAAACTGGGAATCACCTTGAGATTCTTTTCATAGACGTAGTTGATCTCCCCGAAACCCGCGCCCACGCCCAGGGCGTATAAGGCCGCATCCTTCCAGGTATACGGCGTGGTGACAGGGCCGATTTTTTTCCCGACGGCATCCAGGTTCAGGGCCATGGGCCTTCCTCCTTGATTTGATGGGTTGGCAATGTTTTGATGGTGCCGTAAAAAGTCCAATATCTTCGTTACGCGCAATTTCTCAGAATTTCACGTACGGATAAGTACGCTGCATTCTTCGAAATTGCGCAAGCCTTGATCTTGAACTTTTTACGGCACCATCTGAAATCAGACTTTTTACGGTGCCATCATGTTTTGGAATCCGTAACAGACCGGTGTAGTTGAAATAAGTGTTATTTTTTATAAGTTCGATAGGTTAAATCATTAGTGTCCGGTTAAGAATCAAATAATTTCAATTGGATATGTTTGCAGTCATTTTCAATTTCGTAACTAGAAATTTTAAGTAACTGAGATAACGATATTTTTTCAAAAAGAGTCAAGCTTAATAGCTGTAAAAT
>JAIPES010000078.1 GCA_021737045.1 Desulfobacteraceae bacterium
CCGTAAAAAGTCTGATTTCAGATGGTGCCGTAAAAAGTTCAAGATCAAGGCTTGCGCAATTTCGAAGAATGCAGCGTACTTATCCGTACGTGAAATTCTGAGAAATTGCGCGTAACGCAGATATTGCACTTTTTACGGCGCCATCAAACCATAAACCATGAAGAGCATGAAGGACATGAAGGCAATTAAAAGACAAAGCTTTTCAATCCGTCTTTTAATCGATAAACGTTGAAATTGATTAAAAGTCCATGGGAAATGCCGGCAAGCTTCATATAACTCAGCAACTGGGCTTGATGCACACCGGTTAATTTTTCAACGCTTTTGAGTTCTATAATAAGCTGGTTTTCAACCAGCACATCCACCCGATATCCGCAATCTATCCGCATACCTTTAAATTCCACCGGCAAGGTGTGTTGCAGCATGAATTCAATGCCGTTTAGCTTCAATTCATGCGCCAGGCACTGCTCATATGTGGATTCCAGCAGGCCCGGCCCTAATTCCCGGTGGACCTCAATGGCACAACCGATCACACGATTTGACAGCTCACTGAATTCCATATTCCTTCATGTCCTTCATGCTCTTCATGGTTTATTTTTTTTAAAAGAAACTCCACTGCGGCTGCAATAAAAAACCGGAGCGTTATGTAACGCCCCGGTTTTTTATTGTTTGAATATGACTTAGGAGTCGTTGCTGTCTAGAACAGGCCGGTGACCTTGCCTGTGTCGGTGTCCACGTCAATGCGGCGGAAGGCCGGGTTGGAGCCGGTTCCGGGCATCAGGCTGATGGTGCCGGCACACGGGCAGAGAAACTTGGCGCCGGAGTAGATCAGCACGTCGCGGATGGGCAGCCGCCATCCCTTGGGAACACCCTTCCTTGTGGGTTCATGGGTCAGCGACAGGTGCGTTTTGACCATCATTGTGGTGTAATCCGCATACTTGGGATCATCTTCGAGCATCTTGGCCTTCTGCTCGGCTTCGGGCTGCCAGTCCACACCGTCGGCGCCGTAGACCTCCCGGGCAATGACATCCACGCGGTCGCGCAGTTTCATGTCCAGGGGATAGAGGAAGTCAAAGTCGTTGCCTTCCTCGCAGGCGTCAACCACGGCATCGGCAAATTCCAGGGCGCCTTCGCCGCCTTTTTCCCAGTGCTTGGACTCGGCGCACCGGGCGCCGGCGGCCTCGGCGGCCTTCTTGACAATGGCGACTTCATCGTCAGTGTCGGTGTAGAAGCGGTTGACACAGACCACCGGGTTGATGCCGGCCTTGCGGATCACGTTGATCATGTGGACCATGTTTTCCACGCCTTTTTCCACCAGCCCGGTGTTTTCTTCTTTGTATTCCTTGGGCATTTCCTTGCCCGGCACGACCTTGGGACCGCCGCCGTGCATTTTCAGGGCGCGGATGGTGGAGGTCAGAACCGAAACATGGGGTTTGAGGCCGGAGTTGCGGCACTTGACGTTCCAGAATTTTTCAAAACCGATGTCTGCGGCAAACCCGGACTCGGTGACATGATAGTCAAAGAGCTTCAGACCGATGCGGTCAGAAATAATCGAGCTCTGACCCACGGCGATGTTGGCAAACGGGCCTGCATGCACGAAGCAGGGCTGATATTCAGCGGTGCACATCAGGGTCGGGTTGATGGTGTTTCTCATAAAAGCGGTCATGGCGTTGCCCACTTCCAGGTCGCCGCAGGTGATGGGCTTGCCGGTCTTGCTGAAGGCCACGGTGATGTTGTTGATCTTTTCCTTGAGGTCGGCCAGGTTGGTGGCCACGGCCAGGATGGCCATGAGCTCGGAGGACACCGCAATGGCGAACTTGGACTGCATGGTGTAGCCGTCGGCCCGGCCGCCGAGGCCGATGATGATGTTGCGCAGGGCCTGGGCACAGAAGTCAATGATCCAGCCCATCTCCACCCGGGTGGGGTCCACATCCAGGCGGGGCATTCCCGACAGGCGCTGGAGCTGCTCGTCGGTGTAGTTTCTTTCATGCTGCATCCGGGAGGTCAGCGCCACCATGGCCAGGTTGTGGGCGTTCATGATGTCGTTGATGTCGCCGGTCAGGCCCAGGGAGAATTCGGTCATGGGAATCAGCAGGGAGTTGCCGCCGCCTGCCGCAGTTCCCTTGACGTTCATGGTAGGCCCGCCAGAGGGCTGCCGCAGGGCGCCGCCCACGTTTTTGCCGCGCATGCCAAGGCCTTCCATGAGCCCCACGGACGTGGTGCTCTTGCCCTCGCCAAGGGGCGTCGGGGTGATGGCGGTGACTTCGATGTACTTGCCGTCGGGCTTGTCCTGAAGGCGGTTCATGATCTTGAGAAAGTCCACCTTGCCCAACCGGCCCATGGGCAGCATTTCGTCTTTTTCCAGTCCGAGTTTTTCCACCCAGTCTTCCGGGGTGGGCATGTTTTCCTCGGCTGCTTCGGAAATCTGCCAGTCAGCCATGTTTACTGCATCGTATGCCATGTTTTCTCTCCTTTGGCGTTTTGGGTTGATAATGAATATTATCTAAGGTTTACGGCCTGCACAAGCATGTAAAGTCTCTACATACCATTTCAGCCCATTTTTGACAAGACCAATCCAACGCATTTCATCTCCTGCAATACAAAAACTTTAAAATCGCTTTTATCCCTTTCAGCTCGCAGCTTCCACCCGTCTTACCCCTGTATTTCCACCAGCCTTTTGTAAAACCCGTTTCGGGCCATGAGCTGTGCGTGGGAGCCGGATTCCGCGATCTGCCCGTGGCGCATGACCAGGATGGTGTCTGCGATTCCGGCCGTGGACAGCCGGTGGGCAATCACGATGGAGGTGCGCTCGGCCATGAGGTTGGAAAGCGCATCCTGAATGCTGGCCTCGGTTTCGGAGTCAATGTAGGAGGTGGCCTCGTCAAATATGATCAGCTCGGGATCTGCTGCTATGGCCCGGGCAATGGAAATCAGCTGGCGCTGACCCGAAGACAGGGTGGCAGCCTGTTCTGTGAGGCGGGTGTGGATGCCGTCCGGCAGGTTTTGGATAAAAGAGCGGCTTCTGGATTGGGCCAGGACCCGGTCCACGGTTTGTTCATCCGGGGTGCTGTTGGCTCCGAAAATGTTGTTGAAAATGGTTCCGGAAAACAAAAACGGTTCCTGGGAAACCAGGGCGATTTTGCTGCGAAGCGTGCTGGATTGAAATTTTCGGATATCAATATCGTTGATCCGGATGGCTCCCTGGTCCGGATCATAGAAGCGCACCAGCAGGTGAATCAAAGAGGTCTTGCCCGCACCCGTGGGCCCCACCACCGCAAGGGTGCGGCCGGCGTCCAGGGTGAAATCGATTCCCTTTAGCACGGGCTGCTCCGGTTGGTAACCAAACCAGAGGTTATCGGCGCTGATTTTCTCAAAACGCTTTGGCACGGCTGCAGCATCCTGTGCGCGGGGTTCGGCGATGCGGTCGTCTTCGTCTAAGATCTGGAAAATGCGTTCAGCCGAAGACATGGCATTCTGGGTGATGTTGTATTTTTCCGCAATATCTCTGATGGGCCGGAAAAACATGCGGACATAGGATATAAACACCACCAGTTCGCCCAGGCTCACCCGGCCGGCCAGTATGCCGGAGCCGCCGGCAAAGATCACCACGGCCAGGCCCACCGAGCTCATCAGCTCGATAAAGGGCATAAACATGGCAAAAACCGTGATCTGGCGCATTCCGGCCAGGAAATTTTCATGGTTGATGCGCCGGAAGTTATCGTAATTGTTGTTTTCCTGGCCGAAGAGCTGGATAATGCCCACCCCGCCGATGGTTTCGGAAAACTTGGTGTTGATTTCCGCGGCCTTGATGCGAAGGGTGCGAAAGGCCTGCCGGGCGGTGCCGGCAAACCGGAAACCGGCGTAAAACACCAGGGGAAAAATCACGTAAATCGCCAGCGACAGCTGCCAGTCAATGGCAAAAAGCACCGCTGTGATGCCCAGGAGCAGAAACAGGTCCTTTAGCACAAAGATGATCACCGAGGTCAGCATCTCGTGCATGTTCTGGATGTCATTGGTGGCCCGGGTCACCAGCCGGCCAACGGAGTTGTGGTTGAAAAATCGTACAGACAGCCGCTGGATGTGGTCAAACAGCTTCAGGCGCAGATCATGCATAACGTGCTGGGCCGTGTATTCTACAATCATTACATGAAGGAAGTTGACCGCCAGGTTGAGCAGAATAATGGCCACCAGTAACATGGCCGCCCGGCTCAGGCCGGAGAGTTGCTCGTTTTCTGAAAGATTTCGGGATTTTTCCGAAGGCGCATCCGAAGAGGTTTGCTCCGGCTCCCGGGCTTTCTCCGCTGCTCCTTTGTCAGCCGATGCCCCGGGCCCGGGCATGCTGATGTTTTTTTCCGGCACGATATAGCGATCAATGGCCTCCTTGGTCACGTAAGGAATGGCCAGTTCCAGCACCGTGACCGCGGCCATGAGCACAAGGGCGACTGCCAGCAGCACCCGGTAGGGGGCGGCAAACGGATAAAGCCGGCGCAAAAGTCCGGTATCCCGGGCCTTTCCCAGCTCCTTTTCCGCAAATATGTCCCTTTCACCACTCATCTGCCAAGCAACCCCTTTATCCTAACTCCTGAACTCAACCTTGATGGCACCGTAAAAAGTCCAATATCTGCGTTACGCGCAATTTCTCAGAATTTCACGTACGGATAAGTACGCTGCATTCTTCGAAATCGCGCAAGCCTTGATCTTGAACTTTTTACAGCGCCATCTGAAAATCGACTTTTTACGAGCGCGTCAACCTTGAACCTTGAACCTTGAACCTTGAACCTACTCATATCTCTGCAGCAGCTCAGTCCTCGCATAATACCCGTTATGTTCCATCAGCTCTTCGTGCGTCCCGGCCTCGGCAATCCGGCCGCTGTCGAGCACAATGATCCGGTCGGCAAAGGACACCGCCGGGATCCGGTGGGAGGCGATGATCACGGTTTTTTCCCTGGCCAGTTCCCGGATCACGGATATAATATCGGCCGCGGTCCGGGTGTCGACCTGTCCGATGGGATCGTCGAGCAGCAAAACAGGCGCATCCCGCAGAAGGGCCCGGGCCAGCACAATGCGCTGTTTTTGCCCTCCGGAAAGCACCACCCCTTTTTCGCCAACTGCCGTGTCAAACCCCTTTGGAAACTCGCAGATGGTTTCATAAAGCGCGGCCCGGCGCGCGGCTTCCACAAGCCGGTCATGGTCAACGGATCTGCCGAATGTGATGTTTTCGGCAATGGTGCCGGAAAACAGATAGGGCTCCTGGGGCACGTGAGCGATCTGTCCCCGCAGATCGCCGAGTTTCAGGGTGCGGATATCATGGCCGTCGATCCTGATGACCCCGGCCGATACGTCATAGCGCCGTGTGAGCAGGTAGAGCAGGGTGGTCTTGCCCGAACCCTGGGGGCCGATGATCCCGAGGGTATCGCCGGCCGGCACTTTGAGCCCGATGTTTTCAACCGCCGGCACCGGGGCCTGGGGATAGGAAAAACTGACCTGCTCAAAGCCGATTTCACCACTGACCCGGGAAACCGGCCGGGCGTCTGGCGCATCCCGGATTTCGGGTTCGGTGGACAGAATCGAGTCGATTCTGTCCAGAGAGGCGCTTCCCCGCTGAATCAGGTTGGTGAGCCATCCCATGGCCATCATGGGCCACATGAGCATGTTGAGATAGCTGATAAAAGCCACGAAATCCCCGGTGGTGATCCGCTCGAAAATGGCCAGCCGTCCGCCGTAGAAAACCACGATGGTCAGGCTCAGGTTGGTGAAAAACACCATCAGGGGAAAAAAAGAGCCGGTGATGCGCACCAGTTTGAGATTTTCAGTGATATAGACATTGGATACATCCTGCATGCGGGAAAACTCGGTCTGTTCCCGGTTATAGGCCTTGACCGTGCGGATGCCGGCAAAGCTTTCCCGGACCATTTCGGTCATGTCCGAAAACGTGGCCTGGACCCGGGTGTAGAGCCGGTGCATTTTCCGACCGACAACCCGGGTGACCACCACGATCACGGGCATGGGCAGCAGGGCCGCAATGGTGAGGCGAAGATCGATATAAGCCATAAACCCGATGGCCGCGCTTCCCAGAAACATCGCGTCGGTTAAGGCCACCATTCCCATGCCCACGGCCATGCGCACATTGTTGATGTCATTTGTGGCATGGGCCATGAGATCGCCGGTGGAGCGCTGATCAAAAAACGGGGCGGAAAGGGTCTGGATATGGGAAAACAGCCGGTTGCGCAGCCCTTCTTCCACCACCCGGGAGGTGCCGATCAAAAGCCGGCGCCAGAAAAACCGCAGCACGGTCATGGCCGCTGCAATGCCTACGATCATGGCTGCATACCGGCCCAGCCCGGCCATGTCAACCTGGCCGGCGGTCAAATCGTCCACGGCCCATTTTACCACCCGGGGAATAAAGAGCTGGAGCACGTCCACGATCATCAGGCAGACAATGCCGATGAAAATCAGGTTCCGTCGCTGTGTGAAATAAGGTTTTATCAGGTGAATTGAACGCATGGACCTGTCCGTGTTTGATAGTGGCATTTGCATTACTATGGCCGCAGCCGCGGTGTAAAGATTTTTTTGCCGGCTGCACAAGGCCCCGGCTGCGCCCGGGGCGGGCCGCAAGGATGTGCACAAAGTGCATTGATATTTGATATCGCTCTGTGATAAGAAAAAGTTACGGCGCAGTTGTTTTTTTTACCGGCTGTTTTCGTATCGGATTCGTTTCCGGGCCAGTCCCTGTCCCGGTTGATTCACCTGTTTAAAAGCGTTTCCCCCGGGCCTCCGCCCGGGACCGAACACTGCAAATAACTTTTTGCCCCATGCTTAAAACCTTTGGTTTTATTTTTTTGAACCTTGAACCTTGAACCTTGAACTTTGAACGAAGTTACTTAGAAGTTGGCAATGAGATCCAGCAGATACTTTCCCGGAAGTCAGAAAGACCGGCGGCCTGCAGCCGGCGGCCACTGGCCGTGGTTTGCCGCCCTTGCCGTCCTTTTTTTTCTGGTCTTGTCTCCGGCCCCGCGGGCCCAGCAGGATCAGCCCGTCAATAAAGCCGAAACCAGCCAGCCGGCCAGCCGGCTTTATCAGACCCTGACCCGATCCTTTGGCGAAGCCATGGAGGTGGAAAAAAAGGAGCTGCAACGGGTTGCCACAGCACTTGAATCCCTTCAGGCCGAAGCCGAAGAGATGAAAGAGCGGATGAGCCGGATTCAGCTCATGGAATCCACCTATTCCAATCTCCTCCTGCTGCCCTCGGTGGAAGCCCGGAAACTGGAACAGGCCAAAAGCCGTCAAAACGTTGCTGTGGGCTACATCCGGGAGCAGCTCGAAAAAATCAAGGATGAAATCGACGATTGGGAAAAGGCCCTGAAAGAGACCCGTGAGCAGGTTGCGTCCTATACGGATCAGCGTACGGACCTCAAAACCCGGCCGCCCCAGATAGCCCTTAGCAGTGAACTGGCCGAAAGACTCGAGGCCCTGATTGACCTGCTTGAAACCAAGCAGGCCAGGATCGAGCAGATCCTTGAAATTTATAAGGATCAGCAGCAGGGCTTAAGCAGGCTGCTGGAAAGGATTCGTCCCCTTGGGGCAAAGATCGAGCAACAGATCGAGGCGCGCAAAAAAAGCCGCATCCTGCAGCACGATCCCAGCCCGATGCTGCGGATGGCCAGAGGGGAGCTGCGAACCAATCTGGGCGAATCCCTTGAAAGCCTCCGCACCCTGATCTTTGAAACCGCCTGGACCAAAACCGGTGTAGTCACCTGGGAGGAGTACAGCTTGTTTCTGGGTGTGTTTTTGTTTCTGCTGGCCGTGCTCCAGGCGATCTTGTATGCATGCACCCGGTTCTGCGGGGCACGGATGCAGAAAAGCCTGGATGACGAACTTTTCTGGCATTACGTCCTGCTCAAGCTGTTTCAAAAGTCCCTGCCATGGGCCGGGGCCATTGCCTACCTGCATTTTTTCCCGATCCGTCCCATATACCAGCTCACACCGGTGTTTTCCCTGCTGCCGCTGATCATCCGATTACTTGCCCTGATCATGGTGGTGCGATGGGGCCGGATATTTTTAAAGGCCCTGGGCGGTCAAACTTCGGACCCCTTGTTTCATCGCATATACTCGCCCCTGCGCCGCCTGTTTTCCGGATTTTTGCTATACGGCATTGGTTATCTGTTGTTAAGCCGGTTGATCTGCACCAATTGCATGACCCTGATCGCCTGGCGGCTGATCTTTGAATTTTTGCTTCTGGGCTGGTGCATTTATTTTTTTTATGTATTCCGCCGCAGCACCGTGGGGTCCGAGTTCTCCGAACATCGATGGTTTGCGCTGCTCAAACCCGTTTTCATCGCCTTGGGCTACGGGCTGGTGCTGCCGGGGCTGCTGGCTGAGCTTATGGGCTTTGGCGGGCTGGCCGTGTACTGGTATTTCGGGTGGGCAAAAACCGCTGTGCTGATCTTCTGGGTGGTGATCCTGTATCGGGTGCTGCGGGAATCGGATGTGGCAGCCCACATTGAGCGTTCCGATGATGTGGATACAGATCAGCTCAGTCCCCGGCCCTATCCGGTGCGGTGGCTCCTTGTCCGGCTGCTTCGGATCGGGGTCATGGCAGGGGCTATGTTTGCTTTTTTTGTGGCATGGGGCGCGCCCCGCACCTTTCTGGTGGATATTCTGTATGCCATCAATTACGAGGTCACGGTCGGCGATTTTCGCTTAAGCCTGACAGGTTTTGTTTATGGCCTGATCGTGCTGTTGTTTGTCCATACCTTTACCGTGATCTTCAAGGAGTTTCTCCGAAGCCGGGTGCTAAAGGATACGGATATGGAGCCCGGCCTGAAGGATTCCATACTCCGGATCACCGGCTATGTGCTCTGGTCGGCGGGCATTTTGATTGCCCTTCGCACCGTGGGCATCAGCGGAACCGCCCTTACCGTGGTCTTCGGTGCCCTGGGTATCGGGCTGGGTTTCGGGCTGCAAAATATTTTCAACAACTTTTTAAGCGGCATCATCCTGCTGTTCGAGCGGCCCATCCAGGTCGGAGACGTCATCGAAATCGGCGACATATGGGGTACGATCCGGGAAATCAATGTGCGCTCCACCCAGATGCGCACATTTGACAACGCAGAACTCATCATTCCGAATGCGGACCTTATCAGCCAGGTGGTCACCAACTGGAGTTACCGCGATGCCCGGATCCGAAGGACTGTCCAGGTGGGGGTGGCCTATGGCTCCGATGTCGCTCTGGTCAGGGAGGTTTTGATGGACGTGGCCTACCAGCATCCCCGAATTCTGCGGCGGCCGCACCCGGAGGTGCTGTTTTCGGATTTCGGGGACAGTGCACTGATCTTCAAGCTGCGTTTCTGGGTCCACATTGACTGGTTTTTAGTCGTTGAAACAGACGTGCGCACTGACATTGACAAGCAGTTTAAGGAACACGGCATCACCATTCCCTTTCCCCAGCGGGATGTTTATCTGAAAACCGGCAAGCTTGAGCCCCCTGAACAAGCAGGGGCACAGGAGCAAAACGAAACATGACACCACAATTTGTCGTACTGGCGGTATTGGTACTGCTTTCAGGCTTTTTTTCATCATCTGAAACCGCTCTGTTTTCCATCAGCAAAACAAAGGCCCGGTATCTGGGCAATTCCGGGGGGCGGATCAACGACCTGATTTTCCGGATGAAAGAAGACCCCCACAGGCTGCTGTCCACCATTCTGATCGGAAACAACCTGGTCAACATCGGGGCCTCGTCTTTGGCCACGGCTGTTGCCATGCATTATTTGTCCAGCAACGCCGTAAGCATCGCCACCGGGATCATGACATTTCTGATCCTGGTGTTCGGCGAGATCTTTCCAAAGACCGTGGCCACCCAGCACAATGTGGCCGTGGCCCGCCTGGTGATCCTGCCGCTGTTCTGGCTGTCCTACGTGTTTCTGCCCGTGATCTGGATCTTAAATTTCATCCCGCGTCTGGCCGGCGCCGCCCGGGGCACACCTCCGGTGACAGAAGACGAGCTGATCACGTTTGTGGATGTGGTGCATGAAGGCGGTCAGATCAATCCCGAGGAGCGCGAGCTGATCTATAACATCATCAAGCTCGATGACATCAATGTCTCCGAGATCATGACCCCGAGCGCGGACATGTTCGTGCTTGAACGGGGCGGGGAGCCGGATCTGTCAAAAATCCTGGAATCCGGATATACCCGGATTCCGGTAATCGAGGGCAATATTGATCACGTGGTGGGCCTGGTCAATGTCAAGGATTTGTTTAAGCAGGAAATCCGCTCTGAAACCGGGGTGGACATCGAAAAGATCATGCGCGCCCCGTATTTTGTTCCCGAGCACAAGAAGATCGACCAGCTGCTCAACCAGTTCAAGCGCAAAAAAGAGCATGCCGCCATCGTGGTCAATGAATACGGCGAGGTCTGCGGCCTGGTGACCCTTGAAGACGTTCTTGAGGCCATTGTGGGCGATATCGTGGATGAAACCGACATTGTCAAGCCGCCGGTGGTCAAGATCCGGGACAAGGAATGGCTGGTGCTGGGTTCAGCCGACATCAGCATTGTCAATGCCAGGCTGCGCATGAACATCCCGGAATCGTCCTCCTATGAAACCTTTACCGGCTTTATTTTAGAGCAGATCGGCCGGATTCCCCGGGAGCAGGAGCAGATTGTGATCGGCAAATTCGTGGTCACAGTCAAGGAAGTCGAGGGCAACCGGGTGATCTCCTTTATTGTCCAGCGCAAGTAAGCCGGGACTATGAAGTCAGGTCTTTTTTCTTTTCCTCAAATTCGGCCTTGTCGATTTCCCCTCTGGCATACCGCTCCCTGAGGATTTCCAGGGCCCTGGATGCGGCGGCCCCGGTTCCGGCTGTTGCGCCGGGCTCGGATCTGGTGGTTTGCACAAGCCACCGGATCAGCAAAACAAGACCCACAATCATCAGCACCCAGATCACGATGGTAAATATGCCGCCGAACCATCCCATAAACCCGTATCCGCCCATCATGCCCGGGCCCATGTGCCATCCGTCATAGCTGCCCTGCTGGGCAAGCGCAGCGCCGTTCACCGTCATAATCCCAAAAGCCGCGGCCAGTGCCGCAGCAAAAACTGTCAAACGCCTCAGTATCATTGTCGCCTCCTTGAAGTCGGATGAATTGATTGTGCAGTTGTCTGATTTTAATTGTTGATAAGCCTGTAAAAAGTCTTTTTTACAGGCAGTGTTAAGTTTTAAGTGATTAAGTGTTAAGTAAAATCAAAAACTTATTTTTTTATTGTTTGGCGATTATACCAGTTTTAGGACTTCCAAGGAAGTCCAAGGGCGGGGTCGGTTTTTGAAGCGACATTGAGCGTTTACGGAAACCTCCGTAAACGGTCAGGAGCGAAAAAACCGACGCCGGCCGCAGGGCTTTCTTCCTGCAAAAACAGCGGATGCGGTAAAAAGCTTTTTACGACTGCATCAATTGTTGGCTTTAGCGATAAACTTCTTTTCTGTGACCCACTTTTACAACCCAGATGGTTAATTCATCGTCCTGTATAGCGTATATAATTCTATATCTGCCAACTCTATATCGATATCGTTCTTGCCCGCTTAGTTTTTTGCTGCCAGTTCTTCGAGGGTCTCTTGCTATCTTTTCAATACATTGAAGAATATTGTTTAAATCTTTATTCGGAATTGATTTAAAATCTTTCCAGACAGATTTTTTGAAAAAAACTTTATATTCTTCCATCTTTTTTAAGCCTTTTGATCATTTCTTCATAGCTGATCAAAGGTTCATCCTGCCTTTCATCAAATACAGCCAGATCTTCTGCATCCTCAGCAAGGGCTTCTTTAACTGCATCATTAATGATTTCAGACATAGACCGTGATGTTTCCAAGGATTTTATTTTCAAAGCCTGATGAAGAACAGGGTCTAAATAAATGGTAGAACGTTTTGATAAAGTCGCCATATCTGACCTCCATAATTTTATCTCATCATAACGCTGTAATGTTGTAATGTCAAACATGGGGGCAAGCAAGGATTTGTGCATTGTCGACCCGTTTGCCCGGGTTTGCCTGTTTATAAGGACTGTCCTTGTGCCTGCCCGGATTAATGTGTATATTGAAAAATAACAGAATCAATTTTGATGATGCCGTAAAAAGTCCAATATCTGCGTTACGCGCAATTTCTCAGAATTTCACGTACGGCTAAGTACGCAGCATTCTTCGAAATTGCGCAAGCCTTGATCTTGAACTTCCAAGGAAGTCCAAGGACGGGGTCGGTTTTTGAAGCGACATTGAGCGTTTACGGAAACCTCCGTAAACGGTCAGGAGCAAAAAAACTGACCCCGGCCGCAGGGCTTTCTTCCTGCA
>JAIPES010000079.1 GCA_021737045.1 Desulfobacteraceae bacterium
AAAATTTCAAACTGTTTGAGGCCGACAGGCCGAGTTTTTGAAATTTTAAGCGAAGGCATTGGCTGAATCCGTAAACGGTCAGGAGCGAAAAAACTGACCCCGGCCGCAGGGCTTCCTTCCTGACAAACAGCGGACGCGGCAAAAAGCTTTTTCCGGCACCATCACTACATGGAAATCGATCCCTTTCGAAACTCCGTGCCGCCGATTACGGCATTGACCAGCACCGGATGCCCGTTTTCAGCCGCTGTTTTTGCCGCATCGATCACAGAATCGATTGCCTCGGGATCTGAGACAAAAAAACTCTTTGCGCCCAGCCCGCCTGCGATCTCATCGTATTTATTGTGCCTGAGCACAGTGCCCACGTCATCGCCGAAAATCTCCTTCTGCTCCCTGGCAATCTGGCTCCAGCCGGCATCATTTCCCACAACAGCGATAACCGGCAGCCCGTGGCGCACAAAAGTGTCAAACTCGATTACGCTGTAGCCTGCAGCCCCGTCACCGTACAGGATCCAAACAACGCAGTCCGGCCGGGCAAGAGCGGCTGCCAGCGCAAATCCGGCCCCCACACCCAGGGTGCCGTAGGGTCCGGGATCCAGCCAGCAAAGCGGCCCTTTGGGTTGGACAATATAGGATGCCGTGGCCACAAAATCGCCTCCGTCGCCGATGATGACACTGTTTTCATCCATTGCGCGGCTTATCCGGTCGCAAAGATACAGCGGGTTGATAAAATCGGTTTGCGCGTCCATGAATTGCGCAATCCGTTCTCTGCCCCGGGTCTCATTTTCCTGAAGCCGCCGTGTCCAATCGCTGATGACCGGATTCTGCGGTCCACATTCCAGCCGCCCGGCCATGGCAAGCAGGAAAGTGCACGGATCTGCCTGAATCGCGAGATCGGGCTTTTTGTTTTGCTTCATGTCCGCTTTGCTGCGGTTTATGGCAATATAAAAAGCATCGCTGCTGATCTGCCGGCCATAATCGAGCCGAAAATCACAAGACATGCCCGCGATGATAACCAAATCAGCGGCTTTTAACGCACTGCTTCTGCCGTGCCTGAACTGCATCGGGTGATCCGGCCCGGCAAGCCCCCTTGCCATTCCCGCCAGAAAGATCGGGATTTCAAGTTGTTTTAATTCATCGGAAAGCACATGTATCTTTTCAGGTCTCAAGGCCGCTTGACTGCCGATGATCATCACCGGCCTGCTGGCTTGGCAAATCCTTTTACAGACCGCATCCACATCTCGAAAATCAACTGAAAACGGATCAATGCTTTGTTTTTCAGCATGTTTGACACTGACCGGCGAACAGGCAAACAGCTTATCCACATGCCGGCGCAGATACCAGTTTGTCACCCTGTCTGTTAACCCCCTGCCCTGTCCTGATTTTCTTTCATACCATCCGCGCACCACCTTCTCGTCATATAGCAGATCAATGGGGCATTCGATGAAAACAGGCCCGGGGATTCCGGATTTGGTCACATCAAAGGCTTCCTCAACAATGGCTGCCAAATCACAGTCCCGCCTGACCGTGGCTGACCATTTCACAAGGGTTTCAAACAGCTTGATCTGTTCGATGTCCTGCAGTGCCCCTTGGCCCCGCAAAGCCGTGGATTGAGACATGCATTGATAAACGCCGGCAGATCGCCTGGATTGCGGCTGCAATATAAAGCAATATATTCCCGGACAAGGCCTTCGGCAAATCAGAAAGAAGCGGCCATTATAAACGTTACCCCCAACATCCGGGTAACACGTGTAACGGCAACACATGGGAACCACTGTTTTGCGCCCTGCCGGGAGTGCAAAAAAATCAGCAAAAAATATTTTCCACTCCATTTGCCGAAAAATCAAACCGGCTGCTGCTGCTTTTTTCAACGGCTGCAGGATTGTGCCTTTCACTATTGCACATAAAAATGTATATTTATTTGGCGGCAGATTCACACTTCAAACCGATCCACATCAAACCATTGGAGCCATGATGAGCACTTTTGGCGCAACAAATGACCGGAACAAAAAACTGGCGGCGGTTTTCCGGGACAAGCCGGAACTGGTCACCGCCCTGCCCGAATGGATGCTGCCGCAAAAAGACATAGCCGCCTATCAGCAGATGCGGGATCTGGCCATTGTTGAAATCGCCGGCCGCGACAGTGTGGCCGCCGCGGTATGTGCGGCCGAACAACACGGATACAGCAACCTTTTGCCGGTCTATGCCTATACCGGAACCGAGTCCGGCCAATGGCAAAGCGTGCCGGAGGCCGTCAACCGCCTTGCCCGGCGCCTGCCGCAAGTCCGGGTGCACCCGCTGCTCATAGTGGGCTCGCCAGAATTCTGGCGTGCGCTAAACGGCCGTTTTATAAGCGACTGCGTGGAGCTTTTCGGCAAATATTCGCCGTGCCCGGGCTGCCATCTGTACCTGCACAGCGTGCGCGCTCCCCTGGCCGACAAACTGGGCAATGCCGATATTATCGCAGGGGAACGGACCTCCCACAGCGGAGCCGTCAAAATCAACCAGGTCAAAAAAGCCCTGGATTTTTACTCAGAGGCTCTGAGCTTCTTTGGCATCCGCTTAAACATGCCCCTGGCTGAAATTGCTGACGGCACTGAAATTGAAAAAATCCTGGAAATGCCATGGCAGCAGGGCAAAGAACAGCTTTGCTGCAGCCTTTCGGGAAATTACAAGAAGTACACGGGGGCAACAGGCGTGGACATCGAACCGGTTATGCGCTATTTTCATGAATTTGCCGGCCCGGTTGTCCGGGAGATTGTAACCGCCTACATGGACGGTCAGATCCCAGCGCATCAGAAAATCGCAAGCCAGGTCATGAGTCAATGCATGAATCAGAAGTAAACAAATTCAAAAAGCCGGCGGTGAAAATCGCCATGTGCAATTTTATGAAAAATCCCCGGGACCTTTACGCTTTTGCCCGGAGACACGGATTTGACGGAATTGACTGGTCATTTGACATCGCCGCCATACCCCAAAGCCCCCTTGAAGAAAGCCTGTGGGCAAAGCAAATCAAAGGCCTGGCCCCCCTGGAAATCCGTTATCACTGCCCGTTTGACCGGGTGGATATCGGCCATGAAGATCCTGCGCAGCAGCGGCGTGCCACGGCCCTTTTTCGAAAAATCATCCGGCTGGTCGCCAAGACAGGGGGCGGGTACCTGACACTGCATGTGGGTCTGGGCCGGGATACCACGCGAATTCTGTCATGGACCACCACCATTGAAAGCCTCCGGGAACTTGTCAATTATGCCGCAGGCTTAAACGTGCGCCTCTGCCTGGAAAACCTTGCGTGGGGGTGGACGGCAAAGCCCAATTTGTTCGAAAAACTCATCCGGTACTCCGGCGCGGGCATCACCTTTGACATCGGCCATGCCCGGGTCTGTCAGGCCGTGCAAACCCAGCAGTACAGCCCGGAGGACTTTTTGTCCCCGCACAAAAAACGGATTTGCAGCGCCCATGTCTATCACGAGGAAATTGAGGGAAAGGGACATATTCCGCCATCAGATATTGGCGACATTGCACAGCGTCTGGATCTTCTCATGGACACGGGATGCACCTGGTGGACCCTTGAAATCAGGGAACCCGAAGGATTGATGCAAACCCGAAAGATCGTTGACCAATACCTGGCCGGCCCGGGGGCAAAAAAACAAACGAGTACCATCGCATTTTAAACCCGATCGCCCGCGACCCCTAATGGAGAATCAAAACATGAAAGTAATCCTGGTTTTGTTAGACGGTCTGGGCGACCGCACTTATGCCCGGCTGGAACACAAAACCCCCCTGGCCGCAGCCCGCACCCCCAATCTGGACAGGATTGCCGCCATGGGCGCAAACGGGAGCTATCACGCCCTGTCCCCTGGGCGGTGCCTGCCAAGCGAAATGGCTCATTTTCTGATGTTTGGCTACAACCCTGCGGATTTTCCCGGCCGGGGTCTGCTGGAGGCTGCGGGTGAGAAAGTGCCTTTTGCCGATTCCGACGTACTGCTGCTGGCCCATCTCTGCCGCGTCGGAATTGACACAAACCAGAGGGCGTTTCTGGAACACGGCAGGGATGCCATTCCCGGGGACCGGGTTTTTTTGAGCCGGTTTTACAAACAGATCAGCAAGTATAACTATAAGAACATCAGCTTCCGGCTTTATCAAACCGGACGAAATGATGCCATCCTGGCCATCTCCGGCAATGTGAGCCCGGATATTTCAGACTCGGATCCCGTTTTGGGAAAAAGCCCCATTGCCAGGGTCATGCCCCTTGCCCGCACCAAAGAGCCGAATTGCGCGGCAAAAACCGCCGACGCCCTGAACCATTACCTTGCCTGGTGCGCGGCTCAATTAAAAGCCCCGGCCGCAGACCCCGGCACCCGGAAACCGGCCGTGTTCCCCAATTTCCTTGTGACCCAGCGGGCTGGAAAAAGAAAACCCATTATCGGTTTTGGGGAAAAATGGGGGTTTTCCCCGGCCATGATCGCATCCGGAGGGGTCTACCAGGGTCTTGCCATGGAACTGGGCTTTGACTTCACCCGGGTGCGGGATTCAGCCGACCCCGGAAAAGACCTGGCCGAAAGAATTCAAACCGCCATTGACGATCCGGACCACGATTTTATCCACGTGCACACCAAGGTCCCGGATCAGGTCTCGCACAGGGAAACCCCGAAGCGCAAGGCAGAAGTCATCTCCGCATTGGACAGCGGGTTTTCCGGGCTTTTGAATTTGCTGGAAACCGGAGAAAAAGACATCCTTGCCGTGGTCACGGCGGATCACAGCACCCCCAGCTGCTCCGAACTGATTCATTCAGGCGAAACCGTGCCCCTGGCCATGGCCGGCGGCGCCATCCGAAAAGACCCGGTGTACCGGTTTGACGAAATCGCCGCAACAGCCGGCAGCCTTGGCCAATTGCGCGATGCGGATCTTATGTACATGATTTTAAACAGCACCGACCGGGCCATGCTCCAGGGTCTTTGCCTGGGCGCGCACAAGCGCGCCTACCGGTCTGAGAACTACCCGGCATTTACCATGAACAAACAAAAAGGAAGCAGGCAACTTTCATGAACACGGCCAACATATTTTTTCTGATAAGGGCAAATTCCTGCAAACGGCTTTTTTTTGCCATAGTGGTATTCATGACAGCCCTTGCCGCCCCTGTGCACGCTGAAACCCATGAGCAAAAACCCCTGTGGGAACTTGGCATCGGCGTTGCCCCGTTGACCATGCCCGCCTATCGGGGCTCGGAAAACCAGGAATTCTACCTGGTACCCATGCCCTACGTGATCTTCCGGGGCGATTTTCTGAAAGTGGACCGGGAGGGCATCCGGGGTCTTTTGTATGATACGCCGAAACTCCGGGTGGATATAAGCGCAGACGGGGCCATACCGGCTTCCAGCGACAAGGGCGATGCCCGGGAAAACATGCCGGACCTGGATCCGGTGGGGGAAATCGGCCCGTCGGTCAATTACCTGCTTTACGAAAACAACCGCACCCGGCTCCGCTTCCGCCTGCCCGTGCGGGCGGTATTTGCCTCGGATTTCACTTTCATTGATCATGAGGGCTGGAAGGCACATCCCCAGCTCAATCTCGATCTCATGGACATGGCCGGGGGCTGGAATTTCGGAGTCACCCTGGGCCCGATTTTTGCCGACCGGCGCTATCACGCCTATTATTATGAAGTCAAACCCGAATACGCCACAGAAACCCGGCCGGCCTGGGAAGCCGAAGGCGGCTACAGCGGTTCTTCCCTTATGTTTTCTGCCAGCCGCCGGTTTGAAAACACCTGGGTGGGCATGTTTGTACGATACGACAACCTGGCCGGTGCCGTGTTTGAAGACAGTCCCCTGGTGGAAACCCGCCACAGCTTCATGGCGGGCTGCGGCGTGGCATGGATGCTGGGCCGATCGGAGCGCAGTGTTCCAACCAAAAAGTAACCGCCCCCGGCTTCCGGCCAAACGTGGCCTCCTGGAAACTTTACAAATCCGCAAACCGGTGTTAATTTAATAAATGAGAAGTGCACGGGCCTGCAGCAGGCCGGGCAACCTTGATGCACTCGTAAAAAGTCGGTTTTTAGACGGCTTTGTAAAAAGTTCAAGATCAAGGCTTGCGCGATTTTGAAGAATGCAGCGTACTTAGCTGTACGTGAAATTCTGAAAAATCGCGCATAACGCAGATATTGGGCTTTTTACAAAGCCGTCAACCTTGAAACTTTCAATCGCCAATCCGGGGAGTTCGGCTGATGGAATACATCAAGATTCGATTCACCAATGATTTTAACGAATCCAATTTCCAAAAAAACATTTCAGACCTGTTTCAATCCATGAGCCCGATGTTTTCCTTTTCCTCACAGGCCACCTGGAAACCTCAGCTCGATATTTATGAGACAGCGGAAAAGATCTACATCACAGCCGAAGTGCCCGGTGTGGACAAGGAGGACCTGGAACTGGAAGTCAACCCCAGGGCCATACGGATCTCCGGCCGGCGGCAGGGCGCACCGCCGGCGCCAAACGGCCGGTACCGCCTGGCCGAAGTCCAGTACGGCCCGTTTGAGCGGATCCTTTACCTGAAGGCCCCTGTGGATACGGAAAACATTACTGCCAGGCATAAAAACGGATTTCTCTATATCGAGGTCGCCAAACTGCCGTCCCAGAAACGGCAAACCATTCCGATCAGTTCGGACTAGACCAAATCCTTGTACCCATTTCAAACGGACAGATCCGGAGGCAAATAAATGGCACAAAGCCCGCAGCAACAAACTCCGAACCTTGACAATATACCCGAGCAGCTGCCGATCCTCCCGCTGTTTAACGTGGTGCTGTTTCCCAAGATGGTCCTGCCCTTAATTGTCATGCAGCAGGAATCCATCCAGCTCATTGACGAGGCCATGTCCAAGGACCGGCTGGTGGGCGTGGTGGCCTCCCGGCACACGGACCCCAAAAACGAATATAGCGCAGCGGATCTCTACGAAGTAGGCTGCAGCGCGGTGATCCTGAAAATGGCCAAGGCAGAGGACAACCGCGCCCAGATTCTGCTCCAGGGCATCGGGCGGTTTAATGTCCGGGAGTATCTGGAAACCCAGCCCTATCTCAAGGCACAGGTGGAACATGTCCGCATCGAGGAAACCCGGGACAAGGAAATCGAGGCCATGATGTCCAACCTGGTTTCCCAGTACCAACAGGTGGTACAACTGTCCTCTGCCCTGCCCGACGAAATGGGCTCCATGGCCAAGTCCCTGGAGGAACCCGGCACGCTGGCCGACATGGTCACCTCCACCATAGACTCCGGGGTTCAGGAAAAGCAGGAAGTACTTGAACTCTATGACATCAAGCCCCGGCTGCGAAAGGTCACCCAGCTGGTGAGCTACCAGTTTGAAATCCTGGAAATCGGCAATAAGATCCAGTCCCAGGTCAAGGGCGACATGGAAAAGCAGCAGCGGGAATATTACCTGCGCCAGCAGCTCAAGGCCATCCAGCAGGAACTCGGGGAAATGGATGAATCCGGCAGCGAGGTGGAGGAATACCGCACAAAGATCCATGAAAAAAACCTGCCCGAAGAAGCCAGAAAAGAGGCTGAGCGGGAATTAAACCGGCTGAGCCGCATGCATCCGTCCTCGGCCGAATACTCCGTGGCCCTGACCTATCTGGACTGGATGACCGCGCTTCCCTGGAATGAAACCACAGACGACAACCTGGACCTGGAAAGCGCGGAGAAAGTCCTGGAAAACGATCACTACGGTCTGGAAAAGGCAAAGCGCCGGATACTGGAATATCTGGCCGTGCTCAAGCTCAACCCGGAGATCAAAGGGCCGATTCTCTGCCTGGTGGGCCCGCCCGGAGTGGGCAAGACATCGCTGGGCAACTCCATTGCCCGGGCACTGGGACGCAAGTTTGTGCGCGTGGCCCTGGGCGGCATCCGGGATGAGGCGGAAATCCGCGGCCACCGGCGTACCTATGTGGGGTCCATGCCGGGACGCATCATCCAGGGCATCCGCAGATCCGAATCCAAAAACCCGGTATTCATGCTCGATGAAATCGACAAAGTGGGCGCAGACTTCCGGGGTGATCCGTCATCCGCGCTTCTGGAAGTACTGGATCCCGAGCAGAACTACTCGTTTACGGATCATTACCTGGACGTGGCATTTGACCTTTCAAAAGTCATGTTTATCACCACGGCCAATATTCTGGATACCATTCCCCCGGCCCTGCTCGACCGTATGGAGGTTTTGCGGCTGTCTGGCTATACCATGGAAGACAAGCTAAAAATCGCCACGCGCTTTTTGATCCCCCGCCAGAGAACCGCCCACGGCCTGAAAGCCGATCAGATCAACATCACCCCGGGGGCTGTCAAGCACATTATTTCCGGCTATACCCGGGAGGCGGGCCTGCGCAACCTGGAGCGGGAACTGGCCAACATCTGCAGGGGTGCGGCCACAAAGATCGCCAAAGAGGAAGCCGAATTCGTCAAGGTGGGCCGCAAAGATGTGCGCGATTATCTCGGCCCGGTGCGCTATTCCTTTGATGAGATCAAAAAGCGGGTTGCCACCCCCGGGGTGGTTATGGGACTGGCATGGACCGAGGCCGGGGGAGATCTTCTTTTTATCGAGGCCACGGCCATGAAAGGCAGCGGCAAACTCACCCTCACCGGCCAGCTCGGGGAAGTGATGAAGGAATCGGCCAATGCGGCCCTAAGCTATATCCGGGCCAATGCCGGCGTACTCAAGATACCCGAAGACTTTTTTGACAAGCACGACCTGCACGTCCACGTGCCGGCCGGCGCGGTGCCCAAGGACGGGCCTTCTGCAGGCGTCACCCTGCTGACCGCCATTGCATCGCTTTTGACCAACACCCCCACGTCAAAGGATCTGGCCATGACCGGGGAAATCACCCTCCGGGGCCAGGTCATGCCGGTTGGCGGAATCAAGGAAAAAGTGCTGGCCGCACACCGGGCCGGAATCAAAAGCATCATCCTTCCCAAATTCAATGAAAAGGACATGGAAGACATTCCGGCCAATGTCAAAGAAGAAATCGAATTTCATTTTGTGGAGAAAATGCGCCAGGTGCTTCGCATCGCCCTTGGCAAATAAAGCTGGTTCCAAAAGGACCAAAGGATTTTCTGATATGACCCTGTCTCCGGGTACGGGCCGGCGGTTTGCCCTGATTCTGGCTTTTGCGGCAGCCGCCGGCCTATGGCTTGCCGGGTGCCGAACTGCCCCGCCGCCGGCTGAAAAAACATCCAAAAGCTATCAGATAAACGGTCAGTGGTATCATCCCATACCGGATTCCCGCGGGTTTCGCGAATCCGGATACGCTTCGTGGTACGGCCACCCTTTCCACGGCCGCAAAACCGCCAGCGGGGAAACCTACAACATGGACGCGCGCACGGCCGCCCACAAGACCCTTCCCATGGGCACGTATGTGCTGGTAAAAAACAAGCGCAACCACAAGCAGACCATGGTGCGCATCAACGACCGGGGCCCCTTTGTCAAAGGCCGGATCATTGACCTGTCCCGCCATGCCGCCCGGCAGATCGATATGATCGGGCCGGGCACGGCACCGGTTGAAATCGCAGTGCTGGAAAAAGACCATCCGCAGCGCCAAAAGGCCTCCGGCAGCCACGGCGATTATCACACCGGGGATTTCACCATCCAGATCGGGGCGTTCTCGAAAAAAGATCTGGCAGAATCCATGCGCGACACCCTTGCGGCGGCGGATTACAATCCGGTGACCGTCACCGAGGTCAACCGTGCTGATGCCACATTTTACAGGGTCCGGGTTGGCCGGTTTGACTCCCTGGCAAAAGCACGGGACACGGAGCTGCATTTGATCCGGGCGGGTTATCATGACGCGTTTGCCATTGCACACGATGGCCGGTAGCCCAACGCCATGATGGAGATGCAGGGCCGGATCCGGCGGATCACATTTCACAGCACAGATACCCATTACACGGTTGCACAGATGGAAGCCGGCCCTGACCGTGCCGGGGTCACCATTGTGGGACACCTGCCCGGAGCTGCCCCGGGCCAGGCTGTAAAAATTCTTGGCAAATGGGTGACCCATCCCCGCTACGGCGAGCAGTTCGCGTTTCAGCAGGCCCAAATCATCCGCCCCTCGGAGGTGGACGGAATTCGGCAGTACCTGGGCTCCGGTCTGATCAAGGGCATCGGTCCGGGCCTTGCCGAGAACATTATCGAAGCTTTCGGCACAAAAGCCCTGGATATCCTGGACAACCAGCCTGAGCGGCTCCGTGAAATTTCAGGTATCGGTGAAACCCGGGCTGCGGATATCGGCCGGCAATGGCAACAGCACAGAATCATTGCCGATATCATTAACTTTTTACAGCAGCATGGCATAGAGGCCGCATATGCCGGAAAGATATTCAGACAGTACGGCGTTGAGGCCATGGAAGTGCTCACCCGGGATCCTTTCCGGCTGGCAGAAGACATTCCGGGCCGGGGCTTTGTGATCGCCGATGCCATTGCCAGACACGCGGATCTGCAGCCCGATCCGGAAGTGCGGGCTGCGGCCGGCATCGAGCATCTGCTTTACCAGAGCGCATCTTCCGGTCACATGTTTTACCCTGAAGACGAGCTGTTTCGCAAGCTTGAACAAAAATTCGGAATCGACAATCTATCCGCAGGGCTGGGCCTGGAACAATTGCTTGCTGCCGGCAAGATGTACATGGAAGCCGGCAACGACGACGGCCAGTCAAATGACAAATGCCGGCATATCTATCTCCCCCTGCTCCACGAGGCTGAAACCGGCATTGCAATGCGCCTTTCAGCCATGATGTCTTCTTGTCCGGACCCGGCGCTTTCAAACAGTACCGATCCGGCAGAACAAATGGAGGACCGATTTGCCGTCCGGCTTTCAAATGAGCAGAAACAGGCCCTGGAAGGGGTGCTGGCCTCCCCGGTTTCAGTGATCACCGGCGGGCCGGGCACCGGCAAAACCACCCTGGTCCAGTGCATTGCCGCGGTTTTCAAAAGCGCAGGCTTCCGGGTCTGTCTGGCAGCACCCACAGGCCGGGCTGCCCGGCGCCTGACGGAAATCACCGGAAAAACCGCCCACACCATCCACAAGCTTCTGGGTTATCATTTTGAAACCGGCTGTTTTGAAAAGTCCCGGGACGATCCTGTTGAGGCAGACGTGCTCATTGTTGACGAAGCCTCCATGATCGATGCGGAGCTGATGTACCACCTTGTTGGCGCCACGCGGTTCAATGCCCGGCTCATCCTTGTGGGCGATGTATTTCAGCTGCCGCCGGTGGGGCCGGGAAATGTGCTGGCCGACATTATCGAGTCCGGACGTATTCCGGTGCATTTTTTAACTGAAATCTTCCGGCAGGCCGCCCGTAGCGCCATTGTCCGCAACGCCCACAACATCCGGCGCGGCCGCACACCTGAGCCCGAAAAAATGAATGCAAACAGCAGCAGGCAGGAATTCTGCCTGCTCGAGGCCCACACGCCCGAGGAGGCGGCAGAAGCCATCGTGAATCTTGCCACCCAAACCCTGCCGGATATTTACGGTCTTGCCCCCGGCCGGGACATCCAGGTGCTCTCACCCGTGCACAAGGGCCCGGCGGGCACCATCAGTTTAAACCAAAAGCTGCAAAAGGCCCTCAATCCCGGCAAAAAAGGGGTCAAGGGCCTGAATCATGAATTCTGCGTCAACGACCGGGTCATGCACCTGAAAAACAATTATGCCAAGGAAGTCTTTAACGGCGATATCGGCATTATCAGCAGCACGGAACCCGCAGATCCGATTTTGCGGGTGGACTATGACGGCCGGCTGGTTTCCTATGAAGCCGATGAACTCGACGAACTGACCCTTGGATACGCCATTACCGTGCACAAATCCCAGGGATCGGAATATCCGGCCGTGATTTTGCCCATGATCACCCGGCACTATGTCATGCTCCAGCGCAATCTGCTCTATACGGCCATCACCCGGGCCAGGCACCTGGTTGTACTGGTGGGCAATGCCAAGGCCATCGGCGTTGCCCTGAAAAACGATACACCCGCCAGGCGGCTTTCAAACCTTGCAGCGCATCTGCAGGCCTGCGGTCCGTAGAAAGCTTTTTGCATTGCTTGCTGCTTGCCCGGAAACGGAACCGGGATTTTGTCTTGCACCGCGCAGGCAGATTAGATATGTTTTGTTTTTACATTAAACCTTGATGGCACCGTAAAAAGTCTGATTTCAGATGGTGCCGTAAAAAGTTCAAGATCAAGGCTTGCGCAATTTCGAAGAATGCAGCGTACTTATCCGTACGTGAAATTCTGAGAAATTGCGCGTAACGCAGATATTGGAC
>JAIPES010000080.1 GCA_021737045.1 Desulfobacteraceae bacterium
TTTGACAATCTGTTCCAGCCGTTTTTTACGACCAAGGAAATCGGCAAGGGCACCGGACTGGGCCTTGCCACGGTCTATGGCATTGTCAAGCAGAACAACGGGTTTATCAATGTATACAGTGAGCCCGGACACGGCACGACCTTTAAAATATACCTGCCGCGTCATGCCGGAGAGGCTGCTATTTCGGGCAGCGAAAATCAGGAGCAATATCGACTTGGCCATGGTGAGACATTACTGGTCCTGGAAGACGAGATTTTTGTTTTGAATTTAACCAAAGCCATGCTTGAAAAACTGGGATACAAGGTTCTGCGTCAAATTCAGTCCATGAGGCCTTGGAATTGATCAAATCCCCCGATGGTGTAATCGATCTGCTGATAACCGATGGATCATGCCGGAGATAAACGGCCGTGATTTTGTCAATCAGGTCAACACTCTTTATCCGGATATCAAAACGCTTTTCATGTCCGGATATACATCCGATGTCGTTATTCGGCACGGGATTTTGGAAAAAGGCGTGCGCTATATCCAAAAACCCTTTTCCATTACAGATCTGGGAACGAAAGTGCGAAAGGCAATTGAGGAGTAAAAATAGGGGGGCGCATAATACATGGCGTTGCTTGTCCATCACTTTCTTGATTCGACCGGCCTTTTCCAATAAAAAACACCACAGAGCGCGCAGGGAGAAAAAAACCAATATTTCTCTCTGCGCCTCTGCGGTACAAATATTTTTGGGCAGATGGAGCAGGAATTCAGGGCTGATTAAAACTTAAACCCAATGCCCAAAAGGTAGACAAACCGTCCATCATCGAAATTGTCATCCGCTTCGTCTGCGTCCTCGAAGAGAACCTGGTACTCGATACCGGCGGTAATAAACGTTGTATCATTGACAAAAAATTTCACGCCGGCTTCGGGTCCTGCGATAAATTGTTCCTCGACCGTATCGCCGTATAAATAGCCGACATTAACACCAAGGTAGGGATACCAGGTATCCAGATCGAAATTGTAATCAAAGGCGATACGGGTTGACCCATTCCAGTTGTCGTCGCCGGGGATGTCGGCATATGAAATTCCTTGCCGCCAAATCACTTCAAAATTCCGGGTCATGAAATATCCCAGGCCGGCTTCAATATTGAAAACGGTGCCATCAAAACTTTCATCGCTTGAGCCGCTGCCACCCAATGTCAGTTCCAAATCCCCTTGCTGGTATGCAATGGCGGGGGGGACGACAAATAACATGGATATTACGGCCAGCAGAAACATCAGTTTTTTCATTTTTCAAACTCCTTTTTATTTGGGTTTTCGTGCATTTTTTAAACTTCCGTCTCACCGGCGCGGCTGAGGTTGAGGTTGAGCAAGAATAAAAAGGCCACAAAAAATCAGTGACTCGCAATAAATTATTTTTTCACGATGCTTTTCCTCCTTTTTTGCCCAGTTTTTTGCCGTTCCCGGCGATTCATTTGGTCTCTGCTTTCAGTAATTCAATTGTTGTGCCAGAGTTCTGTCTCTCATGAGGATTCATATATAATACTGATTTTTAAAGATAATTACTTGAAAAGGGGCTTTTGGGGACCGCATCCACGTCCAAATAAAAGGCCAAATATTACCCAATGGTCATATAAGACCCTTTTCCCGCATGGATTTGCCGACCCAGGGGAAATCAAGCCGGAGAAAGAAGCAGCAGGCGGAAGGGCCTTGCTAAGTACGCAGATCCTGCAGGAATTTTATGTTGCAGTTACGAGAAAATTGGAGGTGCCTCTTCCTGCTGAAAAAGCTGAAGAGATTGTTGGTCAGTTTAAGGTACTGCCGCTTGTGGAAATAAGCAGCAGCCATATCCTGAAGGCTATTTGGAAATCAATAAGGCTGCAATTTTCTTTCCGGGATGCGCTGATTATCGAAGCGGCCCTTTCGGGTAGGGCAAGTATTTTATACACGGAAGATTTGCAGCGCGGTCAAACCATAGACAACCTGAAGATCCTATATCCATTTCGGAAATAGGGACATGGGGGACGAGGACAGGTCCCGCCCCCTGCTACCTCTCCTTGAGTACGCCCCATTGCACCAGGCGCTGATATGCATACCTGGCCTGGTCTCCCTGGTTTACCTGTTGGAGATAATGGTAGTAATCTTCGGCGGATTTCTGCTTGCTGCCCATGCCCTCGTAAGCATAACCTCTGAAAAAAATGGTGTTTGGATTACCGGGGAGTTTGGTTTCGTAGGCGGTGAAATCCGCAACCGCCTGATCGAATTTTTTCAGCTTGATTTTGGCGAATCCGCTGAGGTGGTTGGCCTGGGCCTCCCGGGGATACACCTGCTTGGCTTTTTCGGAAAATCGAAGTGCCGTGTCATATTTTTCTTTTATCATCTGGCATTTGGCCATCATAACAAGCCCGGCGTAATCTCTTGGGGCGAGTTTTAATCCCTGATGAAAAGAAGTTTCGGCCTGATCATAATCCTCCCGCGCCATTGATTCTCCGGCTTGTTGAAAAAGCGCAATGGCGGGCTTCAGGGTTCGAAGGTTTGCGGTATGGTCCATGTATCGTTCCCGATGCAGCGGCCGGGAGGCAAAACGCGAAAACTCGTTGTTTTTCATGTCAACGGCGGTGTCGTATCGTTCCCGGCTCATGGGATGGGTGGAAAACAGGAGCGAAGCTGCTCCGGCGTTTCCCGAATGGAGGCCGTTTAGCATGCTCATGAGTTGTACGAAGCCATCCGGACCATATCCGCTTCGGGTCATATATGTCATGCCCAGCCGGTCGGCTTCGCGTTCGTTGTCGCGGCTGTAGGAAGCCAGAAGCGCCCCGGCCCCAAGCATGCCGAGTTGGGCGGCCGCCTGTCCGTAACCTTCCCCCCTGGTTCCGGCATAAACGGCAATCCCCCCCACAACGGCCTGGGTCAGCATGCCCTTAGACATTTGCTGAGCGGTGTGCCGGGCATTTACATGACCCATTTCATGTCCCAGAAGGGCGGCAAGTCCGGCTTCACTTTCAAGGGAGAGCAGGATGCCGCGGGTGACGGCAATGCTTCCTCCGGGGAAGGCATAGGCATTGATGTAGGTTGCATTGACTCCCTGAAAGGAATAAGGCATATCTGGGCGATGGCTGTGGGGCACCATTTCCTTGCCGACCTGGTGCAGATATTTATTCAGCGCATCATCCTGCAATTTTCCATAGTCCGTGGAAAATTGATGGGGTGCGTTTTCTTGATCCACTTCAATTTCCTGGTCTTTTGATACCAGCATCAATTGTCTTTGTCCGGTAACCGGATTGATCGCGCATCCAGCCAGAAAACCGGCAGAGGCCAAAGCAGACAGTGCTAAAAATTCCCGGCGGCTGTAGGTGCGAAGTTTCGAATTCTCATCATTAAAAAAAGTTTCCATTTCAATGTCTTTTTGTTTAATTTTCACGCCGCTGTTTGCTTCACCCCATGCGCACCACCACGTCGTATCGCGGTTTTTCATTTGAAAGGGGAATTTCTTTGCCGTCCAAAACTTCGCCTTCCAGCAGAATCTTTTCAACGCCCCTGTTGACGCCTTTGGGGTTTTGGACCTGAATATGATAAACCGATGCCCCATGGCGGTAGGTTATGGTAAATCCGGGCCAGGCCCCGGGGATGCACGGTGAGATGCGAAGAACATTGCCCCGGCGGCGAAATCCCAGAATCGCTTCCAGACCGAGGCGATACATCCAGCTTCCGGATCCGGTATACCAGGTCCATCCGCCTTGCCCGGTATGGGGGGGCATGCTGTAGACATCGGCGGCGATGACATAGGGCTCCACCCGGTACCGGGCAATTTTTGCCGGGGTATCCCCGTGGCAGACGGGGTTTAACATCCTGAAAAGCGCCTGGCTGCGGTCTCCCTGGCCCAATTCGGCAAAGGCCCATACAGCCCAGGTTGCCGCGTGGGTGTACTGTCCCCCGTTTTCCCGGATGCCCGGGGGATATCCTTTAATGTATCCGGGGTCGCGCGGGGAGGTGTCAAACGGCGGCGCAAAAAGCCGGATCAGTTGGTCTTCTGCTTTTACCAGGTGTTTTTCCACCGCTTCCATGGCGCGTCTGGCACGGGAGAAATCCGACTCTCCGCCGGAAAGAACAGCCCAGGACTGCGCGATGGAATCGATCCGGCACTCATCGGATTTAGACGAGCCAAGGGGCACGCCGTCATCGTAGAATCCCCGCAGGTACCACTCCCCGTCCCAGCCGGAGTCCTCAATGTGATGATGCAGTTCCCGGGCCTTGCCCATAAACGTATCCGCCTGCCCGCACTGGTCCATCTGCCGGCAGATATCCGCAAAATCAATAAGCGTTGCCCGCAGAAACCAAGCCAGCCATACACTTTCCCCTTTTCCGTGGATGCCGACGCGGTTCATGCCGTCGTTCCAGTCGCCGGCGCCGATCAGGGGCAGGCCGTGATTTCCCCGGGTGGCGGCTTTTTCGATGGTCCGCAAGCAATGTTGATAAAGGCTGAAATCTTCGGCGCTGTGTTCATAATGGCCGTATCGTTCCTCCTCTTCGGCGTCGAGTTCCTTTGCCTGCAGAAACGGAATCTGCTCGGACAAGACCGAAACATCACCGGTGACTTTCACGTAATGGGCGGTCACATAAGGCAGCCACAGCAGGTCGTCGGTCATGCGGGTGCGCACCCCGCGTCCGGACGGCGGATGCCACCAGTGCAGGACATCGCCTTCTGCGAACTGGTGCCGGGCCGCAAGCAAAAGGTGCTCCCGGGCGATCTCCGGTTTGTGGTGCAAAATACCCATCACATCCTGCAGTTGATCCCGGAAACCAAATGCGCCGCTGGACTGGTAGAGCGCCGAGCGCCCCCAGATGCGGCAGGAGAGATTCTGATAAACCAGCCATCGGTTCAGCATCAGATCCATGGCCGCATCCGGTGTTTCAACCGTCACAGAGCCCAGAAGTGTTTCCCATAACGCCGTTGTCTCGTCCCATGCCGAATTGATGCGCCCCGGCTCCCGGTATTTTGTCACAAGCCGCTGCGCATCTTCCCGGCTCTCACCTTGTCCCAACAAAAAGCAGACTTCCCGGACTTCTCCCGGTGCGAGATTCAGGTGGACCTGAACCGCGCCGCAGGGATCAACCCCCGCAGTGGTGTCATTGGCCAGACCGATACGTCTGAGAGCGGCCGGGCGCCGGTAGTCTCCCATGCGCCCCAGAAACTCCGAGCGGCTGGCGGTAAACCCGTGAAGCGGCCTGTCTGCTGAAAGAAATGCCACCCGGTCGCCGAATTCGGTATTGTACATATTTTGCACAAACAAGGCCTGATTTTCGTTGTCATACGACGTTACGATAAAGGGCTGCATGCTCTCCCGATCCGGGCCGAGCACCCAGTCCGCGTAATAGGTGGCCGTTATCCGGCGCATCCGTCCGCTCATGTTCTTCAGGCAGAGGCAAATGAGCTTGACCGGGTCGCCGGCAGTCGTAAAAAGGCGCATCTGCTGGTCAATACAATGGCTGCGGTGTTCAAAGACCGTGTAGCCGGCACCGTGCCGGATCAGGTGGGGGTAGGGTTCTCCGGCCGGCAGCGGTGTCGGCGACCATATTTCCGATGTTTCCTCATCGCGCAGGTAAAGGGCCTCTGCCGGGGGATCGGAGACAGGGTCGTTATGCCACGGAGTCAGCCGGTTTTCGCCGCTGTTAACCGCCCAGGTGTTGCCGGATCCGCTTTCAGAGATTGTAAAGCCGAATGCCGGATTGGCGATCACGTTGATCCAGGGGGCGGGGGGCATCTGCCCGGAAGCCAGGTAAATGACGTATTCGCGCCCGTCCGGCGTGAATCCGCCCAGCCCGTTGTCAAACAAAAGATCAACCGGTCGGTAAAGCGGCGGTGTCTGCACCGGCGTTTCGGCCGGGGCGGGTACCGGGATGAAGTCCGGAAGCGGCGGTGTCGGCGCGGCGTCAATGCCGGCCAGTTGATCGGCCAGCGGCCCTTTATCCGCGTCCAGTATCCCTCTTGCCGCGGTGTCGAGCAAAACACGGTCTGCTTCTTCCATCTGATCGGCATTCAAAAAAAAGATGCCGCCCCGCCGGTTCAGCCACTCATCGCTGTTGGTGCGCTGGAAAAGACGATGAAGCTGTCCCTGCAGTTCCTGGGCATATCCGCTTTCCTTCATGTTGACAATGACCAGATCGATTTTAAAACTGCGGTTTCGCCAATAAGCATGGGCCTGAAGCAGCTCCTGGACAACTGCGGTTCCATCCTGGCCGGAGATGCGGACCAGAAGGATGGGATAGTCACCGGATATGGCATGGGGCCACAGCCCCGGCTGCCCCCTGGTATTGGCCGCCAGTGTTTTCGGATCGGCCCGCAGGGCAGGGTGCGGATAGAGCATAACCGAAAGAAGCTTTTCAATGGAGATCAGGTCCGAACTTGAAAGCTCCAGCTGCCGGAGTTCTGATCGGGTGGTGGTTTCGGCCGCTGAAAACGCGCGATCCACGGCTGACATGCTCCGGCAGCGGTTGGCGGTTTCCAAGGCCAGTTCCTGTGAGTTTGCAGCCAAAGTAAACCATGCGATCCGGATTTTCTGATTTGGTTCCAGTTCGATCTCCTGGCCCAGAGACATGATCGGATCAAGTGTTGCCTGGCTGCTTCGGTCCGCACCGGTCTTGCCCTGCCCGGGGCGGAGGGGATCGCGGGTCGTCCGTCCCCTTCCCAGGAAGCGAAGCCGGTTGGTTTCATGGGCTCCTGTGGCCGCCGTGCCTTCCGGGAGGATAAGACCGTGGATCAAAAATATCGGGGATTCGTCTGCCGAGCGCGGACGACGCCGAAACAAAAGCCCGTTTATTTCTTTCAGAAACCGGGTTTCAATAAACAGTTTGTTAAAAGCCGGATGGCGGCGGTCCACTTCCGGCGGGGCAAGCACCACCTCCCCGTAGCTGACGGCAAACAAACGGCGTGTTTGATTGCCTTGATTGGTGATGGTAACCCGTCGGAATTCCATGGCATCCTCCGGCGGCACGGTGATTTCAGTGTGCAGGACAATGTCTTGAGATTCTGTTCGAAAGTCGGCTTTATGGGGCGAAAAATGGGCCTCTGATTTCCTTGGCGGTTTTCCGACGGGCTGATAAGTGGCAGACCAGAGCTCACCGCTATCTTGGTCGCATACATAGATCCAGTTCCCCTGGTTGTCGAGGGTGGTGTCGGCGCGCCACCGGGTCAGAGCGGTCTTCTCCCACATGCTGAAACCGCCTCCGGCGTTGGTGACAAATAATCCGTAATGACCGTTGGAAAGCAAATGGGTATTCGGAAAAGGGGTATGGACCCCAACGGGCCAGGAATGCATCCCGATTTCCGGTTTTTGGGTCAGCCGCCGGACCGCCGCCATTTCCGGAAGTTTTTCAACCGGCGCCTGATTCGACGATTTCTCCTGGAGCAGCAGATCTGCGCTTTGAATCCGGGAATCACTATGGAAGCGGTTGATCATCTTCCCGTCGGTGAGATAATTGGCCAGAGACAGCAAAATCATACCCTGGTGGTGGCTGTAAAACGAGCGGATCACGGCCTGCGTCTCTCCAATGGAAAGCCGTGAAGGTGTGTAGTCCAGCGCCTCGTAAAAGCCGTAAGTGCCGAGCGCATTTTGCCGGGTCAGGGCGGCAATATTGTCCACCACGGCCCGGGGCCGGATTGTCAGCGCCAGCAGGGACGCGTAGGGGGCAATGACCAGATCCTCTTCCAGCCCCCTTTTGAATCCCAGATCCGGCACCCCGAAAGCCCGGTATTGGTAGTGCATATCCGCATTGAACCGGTAATACGCGGACTCGGAAACCCCCCACGGCACTTTTTTCTGCTTTCCGAAAGCGATCTGGCGGTCCACTGCGGCCCGGGCGCTTTGTCCCAGAAGGGTGAATGGGGTTTCCCGCATCAGCAGGACAGGCATGAGGTATTCAAACATGCTTCCGCTCCAGGAAAGCAGGTATCGCGTGTTATCCACACGGGTCATGGGCCGGGACAGATGCAGCCAGTGGCTCTGGGGGACATCACCCTTGGCAATGGCCACCAGGCTGCCAATACGCGCTTCAGAGGCCATCAGATCATAGTGATTGGCGTCCATGGCGTCTGCATCCACGTTGTAGCCGATCCGAAAAAGCTGGCGCCGGGGGTTGAACAGAAACGTGAAATCCATTGCCGCCATCATTTCTTCTGCCTGGCGACCGATTTCCTGGAAATCCGACAGGATATATCCGGCGTTTTCCTGCGCTGACAGCAAGCTTTCTTTGAGTTCCGCACACCACGCCATGGCCTGGCTGCGCTCCTCTGTGGCCTCCATGGTGTTGAGTGCCTTTTGCAGCCGCTCAAGGCGCTTAAGAGCAGACCCGCAGATCTCCTCAATCTCATCAAGAACCGGCATAAGCGGAAACGAGCCCTTTAGCCCGTTGTATTCTTCGGCTGCCGGAGTTTTGTCAGACTGCAAAAGTGCAGGTACGTTATCGAGCATGGAAAGCCATGGGGCGAGTTTCAAAATTTCGCGCCGGGCATTGCGCAACTGATAGTGAATGCGTTGTGTCCACAGGCGCAGCGTGTTTAAATCAGCTGCGTTCAAAAGATGTCCTTTGGCCTCCACCATGTCGGCCAGGCGCCGGTCCAGTTCCGGCAAAACCGCTTCTTCCATTTGATGGAAAAGGTATATCCACTGCTTGGGTTCGTCCTGAACGGCCAATACATGGTTTCGGATCTGGTCCCACTGGGATTTTACCGGACTGACTGCCTCGTAAGCCCCCTTTTTGAAATGCGCCACAATGTCGTCGAGCACATCAAGGGTATCGAGGATGCCCTGGCACTGCTGCCAGCGCAGTATTGGGGCATTCTGCAAACCAGCACATCCCTGGCCAAGTGTCAGGAGGCAGGCGGCCAGGTTCCCGCTGTCCACCGTGGACACATATCTGGGCTGAAGGGGCTGAATGCTGCGGGTTTCATACCAATTGAGAAAATGACCCCGATGCCGCTCCAGTTTTTCCATTGCGTCAATGGTGTTGCGCAAACGGGTCGAGAGCAGGGGAAGACCGATATATCCCAGATCGTAAGCCGACAGGGTGGACAGCAGAAAAAGCCCGATATTGGTGGGGGATGTGCGGTGGGCCACAAGCCCCAGAGGCGATTGCTGAAAATGATCCGGCGGAAGCCAGTAATCTTGAGGACCCACAAACTGTTCGAAAAAAAACCAGGTACGCCGGGCCAGACGGCGAAGCTGGTAGCGCTGGCCGCTCTCCAGAATCTCCTGCTCTATCTCTGCGGGCCGGCTGATCCGATAGGCAATGTATGGAGAAAGCAACCATGCAATCAGCAGGGGGGCAGCGCTGAAAAGAGCCCTTGGATTAAAGGCGCTTACCAGGAAAAAAACACATGCGGCAACCAGCGGGGCGCCCCACATCCGCTGCCAGAACCGGCCTGATTTGTTTTCATTTTCAAACGTCCGGGCGGTAGTCGCCGAGGTCGTCCATTCCAGCAGTCGCCTGTGTGAAAACCAAACCCGGTAGAGGGTCCTGAAAACGGCATCCATTGTAATCAGGGCTTCATAGGGCAGAAATGCCAGCATCAGCAGCCAGCGCAAACCGGGCAGCCGAAAGCAGGCCGCGGTATCCCGCAGGGATGTCCGATCCCGAAATTGAGAGGGCAGTTGGGTTATGGCCTGAAGTACCAGCGGGACGGCCGACAACAGCAGTGCGAGCAGGGTCCAGACAATGACCGGCCATGGCAACAAAAGCCATATGGCCATGAGCAGAACCAGCATTGCCGGCTGAAACAGGCTTCGGATCAGATTGTCAAAAATCTTCCAGCGGCCGATCAGCGAAATCCGGTAGGGACTGGAAATGGCTTCGGGATGGGGTTTGCGAAACAACAGCCAGGGCAGAAGCTGCCAGTCCCCCCGAACCCATCGATGCAGCCGGCGCGCATACACCGGATAACTGGGCGGGTATTCTTCGAGCAAAACGATATCGGTCACCAGGCCGACCCGGACATGAAGGCCTTCAAACAGGTCGTGGCTCAACAGTGCATTATCCGGAACCCGCCGGAAAAGGATATGTTCAAATGCGATGATATCATAGATGCCCTTGCCTGTGTAGATGCCTTCTCCGAACAGGTCCTGGTAAATGTCTGAGGATGCGGTGGAATATAGATCCAATCCGCTGCTTCCGGAAAAAATGGCCGAAAAAAGGGATCGCTTTGCACTGACCGGATGAATTTCGGTTCTTGGCTGAAGGATCGTATATCCGGTGATTCCTTCGCCTGTTTGAGAATCGAACCGGACGCGGTTTAAGGGGTGAGCCAGGGTTCCGATCAGGCGATGGGCTGTTTCGCGCGGCAGCAGGGTATCAGCATCCAGGGTGATGACATGGCGTATATCCGATAAGGCGGCCATATCCCCGATCCGGACAACATAGGAAGTGTTTTCGTCTCCGCTGAGCAAGCGGTTGAATTCATCGAGCTTTCCTCTTTTGCGCTCCCATCCCATCCACTTGTTTTCTTTGGGATTCCAAAGTCTTTCCCGATGAAAAAGAAAAAAGGGCGAATGCCCCGCCTCGTTTCCGGGCGATGCCCCGTAGCGCTGGTTGAGTCGTTCGGTGCCGGTGATGGCCCCTGCGATCAGCTCCCGGTCAGCGGGGATCTCTTTTTCGGGTGCATCCGCCACGTCGGTCAGCAGTGCAAAAAAAAGGCACGGATCGGTATTCCCCAGATAATGGCGTTCCAACTGGCGCAGCAGCGCCTCGATTTCATCGGTATCGCTTAGCAGGGCAGGGATTACCACGATAGTGCGGCAATCGGCCGGAATGCCGTCTTTAAAGTCAAGTTTCGGCAGCACCCGGGGGGAGACAATGCGGGTAAGGCCCCAATTGGTCAGGGTGACAGCAGCCGTGATAACCGGGGTCAGGGAAAAAACCAAAATCAGGCACAATTGGAAAGCCGCGGCGCCGGTGCTGTAGCCGTAGCCCATGAGCAAAAGCAGAATCAACAGGGTCAGCATTCCAATTGTCCCCAAATAGAGCAGGGTCGGATGATTCAGGAACCATCGTTTCAGACCGGCCCCAGCGCCGGGCTTAAATCCCAGTTGTGCTTCGAGTCGGGCGCGCCCCGCGTCTACGAGATAATAACCGACATGACTGTAGTGATCCGCTCCGGATGGGTTTCCCTCTCCTTGTTGCGCCATCCGGACCGTCTCCCGGGCCACTTCGGTTTCGCTGTAAGGAATTTTTTCCGCAAGCGTTTCAACTGCTTTGCGGTACCTGTCTCTGGATTCAAAATCCATGATACCATAAGCATTTGACGGATCCTGCCTCAGGATCTGCTCTACAATGGAAACCTGTTCAAAAAAATTATTCCAATCCTGGGTCTCCAGGTTGCGCAGGCTCTGAATCAAAACGGCGACCATGGACTCGTCGCAAATTGTTTCCAGGCCGGGCAGGACCTCCGGGGCAGGGTCCTGGGCAGATTCCCGGGGTTCCAGAAGATTTCCCGCCGCCTGGGTGAGATAGTCGAGAACACCCAGCCGCAGCATCACCGGAAGCGCCCAGAGTTCACC
>JAIPES010000081.1 GCA_021737045.1 Desulfobacteraceae bacterium
CTCAGAGAAAACGGTCAGTGGAAAAACATCGGGTATGCCGAGGCTGTATCGCGGCTCACCGGAACGACCCGGCATGCCGCAGCAGGGGGAAAAGACCGGGTCCGGATGCTCACAGCCGTTGAAGGCGATGTGCTGCTTCACTTGTTTGCCGGGTCTCTGGTCTCCTGGTGGTCTTCCGGACCGGTGATCTATGAGCCCCTGTCCTGCGATCACCTCAAGGAAGCCAATCAAGCGGTTTACGGGTTTGACGGCCTGCCTTCCTACAGGATGGAAAGCGCCGATCTGCTCGTCGGCTTTGGCGCGGATTTCCTGGAAACCTGGCTTTCTCCGGTGGAATACGCCCGCCGATTCAAATCCATGCACGCCTATGCCGGCGGCGGCAAAAACCGTTTTTTCCATGTTAGCCCGTGCAGGGGACTGACCGGTGCCAATGCCGATATCTGGATCTCCTGCGCACCGGGCACCGAAACGGCCGTATGCCTGGGCCTGATCCGGGAGATGATGCGGCAGAAACCGCCCGATGGCATCCCGTCTCCGGTGGCAGCGTCGATCAACCGGATTGCGGGAGCTTTTGACCGGCAGCGGGTCATCGATACCGCGGGTATTGATCCGGATCTCTACGATCAACTGCGTCGGTCCCTGCGCAGGGCAAAAAGCCCGCTGGTGCTGGGCACGGCCGCGCTCAGCCGGAGTCGGGCCGACCTGCAGGCCCATATTGCGGTCAACCTGCTCAACTACGTCCTGGATCCGGCGCTGTCAAACATTGATTTCACCCGCCGGCACCGGATGGAAAAGGCGGATTCCCATGACCGGATCGCGGATTTTTTTATGCATCTTGCCGAGGAACCGCCGGATGTATTGTTTTTGAACAATGTCAACCCGGCATACGCCCTGCCGCCGGGGATGGGCGTATCTGAAACACTTCGGCGGGATGATCTGTTTGTGGTCTGTTTTTCCAATTTCATGGATGAAACCGCAGCACTTGCAGACATGGTTTTCCCGCTCAGCCTGCCCCTGGAATCCTGGGAGGAGTACAGCGGGGTTTCCGATCTGGTCTCATTCTGCCAGCCGGCCATGAAGCCTTTGTACAATGCCCCTCAGATCGGGGACGTGTTTCTGCGGATTGCCCCTGAAGCGGTGCAAAACGGAAACACGGCCAAGCAGGTAATGATTTCCCGGATAAAAGACCGGTGGCCGCTTTCCGATACCCGTGCATGGCTTGCCGCGGTGCGTTCCGGGGGCGTGTTCGGGGCGGCATCTCAAGCCGTGCCAAATGACGGGCCAGGGATCCGCCCCGGATTTGAACATTATTTTGAGGCGAGGACCGCTTCAGACAGGACAGACGGCCTGGCCCTTGCGATTCTGCCGTCGATCCGGCTTTACGACGGCAGGGGGGCCAATCAGCCCTGGCTTTGCGAAGTGCCGGACCCGGTTACCAAGGTGGCCTGGCAGAGTCCGCTGATGGTTCACCCGGAAACCGCCCGGCAGCGCGGAATCCGGAACGGAGAGCTCGCACGGCTCACTGGCGGAGTGCAATCCCTTACTGCCCCGGTCTATGAAACCGAAAACATTCGTCCCGGCGTTGTTGCCCTGCAGGCCGGACAGGGGCACCATGCTTACGGCAGGTATGCCCGCGGCCGGGGGGCAAACCCGTTTTCCCTGCTTATGCCGGAATCCGATGCCAGCGGTGGTCCCGGGTTTTATAAGACCGGCCCTGTGGAAATTGAAGGCACCGGGCAGAAGCAGAAGCTGGCTCATACCGACGGGAGCATGGAGCAGCACGGGCGCAAAATTGCCATGGCCGTGACGATCGATGATCTGGAAAAGCCGCCGGCGCATGAAAAACCGGGCCTGGCCATGCACGAGTTCCCCCTGACACTGCCGCTGCCGGAAGGGTATAATGCCAGGCGGGATTTTTATACGCCCCATGATCATGATGCCTACCGATGGGCCATGGTCGTGGACCTGGATCGCTGTATCGGCTGCAGCGCCTGCATGGCGGCCTGTTATGCGGAAAATAACGTGGGGGTGGTCGGCGAGCAGCAGATGATCAACGGCCGGGAGATGTCCTGGATTCATATTGAGCGCTACCAACAGATCGGCAGTCCGCAGGACCTGATTTTCCTGCCCATGCTCTGCCAGCATTGCGACAACGCCCCCTGCGAAATGGTCTGCCCGGTTTACGCCCCGCATCACAACAAGGAGGGGCTCAACAACCAGATTTACAACCGGTGCATCGGCACCCGGTTCTGCGCGCAGAACTGCCCGTATAAGGTGCGCAAATTCAACTGGTTTGAATGGCAGTGGCCCGAGCCGCTCAGCCTGCAGCTCAATCCGGACGTGACGGTGAGAACCAAGGGTGTTATGGAGAAATGCTCCTTCTGCGTGCAGCGGATCAAGGATGCCCATGATGCAGCCAAGAATGAAAACCGCATGATCCGGGACGGCGAGATAACCCCGGCCTGTGTGCAGACATGCCCGACAGATGCCCTGGTTTTCGGGAGCCTGATGGATGAATCCAGCCGGGTCTCTCAACTGGTGCATGATCGGCGGGCATACCAGGTCATGGGATATCTGAACACCAAACCCGCGGTGATCTATCTCAGGAAGGTGGTTTACCGCAATTCGGCGGACAGCGCATGAGCCGACTTTCCTTTGCCGAAATCGACAATACGGTGGCCGGTACCCTGGAACCGGCGGGACGCCTGTACTGGACGGTGGTGGCCCTGCTGTTTGGCGGCGTGGCATTCGGTGCGGCCTGCTGGGTTTATCAGATATTTGTGGGCATCGGGGCGGGCGGCCAGAACAATCCGGTCAACTGGGGCACGTACCTGATCAATTTCGTTTTCTGGGTAGGCATTGCCCATTCGGGTACCCTGATTTCGGCCATCCTGCATCTTGTGCGGGCGGGGTGGCGCAATCCCATCGCCCGTGCCGCCGAAACCATGACGGTGTTTGCCGTGTGCACGGCCGGGCTGTTCCCGTTTATTCACCTGGGCCGGGTGTGGATGGTCTACTACATGCTGCCCGTGCCCAACCAGCGGACCCTGTGGCCCAATTTCCAGTCGCCCCTGATTTTTGACCTGGTGGCCATCTCCACATATCTGACGGTCAGCGTGTTGTTCTGGTATACCGGCCTGCTTCCGGATCTGGCCGTGATCCGGGACCGGGCCTCGGGGGTGCGCAAAAAAGTCTTCCGGGCCCTGTCGCTGGGTTGGACGGGCCGGTATGAGCACTGGCGGCATTACACCCGGGGGTACCTGCTGTTTGCCGCCCTGGCCACGCCCCTGGTGATCTCGGTGCACAGCGTGGTTTCCTGGGACTTTGCACTGGGTATTATGCCGGGATGGCACACCACCATATTCGCCCCGTATTTCGTGGCCGGCGCCATTCATTCGGGCCTTGCCATGGTGCTGACCCTGATGATCCCGCTGCGAAAGATTTTCGGCACGGAGAAGATCATCACCATGCACGTGCTTGAAAGCGTGGCCAAGACCATCGTGTTTACCGGCCTTATTATGGGGTTTTCCTACGGCACCGAGGCGTTTATCGCCTGGTACAGCCAAAACAGCGTGGAAATGGCGGTGTTTACCTATCGGGCATTCGGGGATTTCGCCCTTTCATACTGGGTCATGATCGTGTGCAACAGCCTGGTGCCGCTGCTGTTTTTCCTCAAACGCTTCCGCACGCGCATCGGATGGCTTTTTGCCATATCTATCCTGATTAATATCGGCATGTGGTACGAGCGGTTCGTGATTATTATCAGCAGCCCGTCCCACGGGTTTCTGCCGCATAACTGGGGGCACTACATGCCGACATTTATCGAATACGGGATCATGCTCGGCAGTTTCAGCCTGTTTTTTTTCCTGTTTTTTCTGTTTGTCAAGCATCTGCCGTCGATCTCCATGACCGAAATGAAGGAACTTGTGCATCAGGAAAGCGCCCATGAGTGAAATGCGCACAAATATCACCGCCTTGTTTGAAAACGAAAATCAGGCGGCCGAAGCGGTACGGGCCGTGCGCGGCACCCAATGGCCGATAAAAGACGTCCACGGGCCGATCCCGAGCGAGGCCATCTCCGAGGCCCTGGAGGTCAAGAAAAGCGGCGTGGGGTGGTTTACCCTGGCCGGCGGGATCATCGGATTTTTCACCGGGTACCTGCTCGCGGTGTTCACCGCCGCCCGCTGGGGGCTGATCGTGGGCGGAAAACCGGTGCTGGCCTATATCCCGTTTTTTATCGTGGGATTCGAGTTCACCATCCTGTTCTCGGTGCTGGGCAACGTGGTCGGGCTGATCCTGCTGGCCCGCCTGCCTGCCTACCGGGATCTGCAGGGCTACCCTCCGGAATGCTCTGGATCGTACTTCGGGGTGGTGGTTGACTGCGGCGCTGATGAGCAGGATGCGGTCCACCGGTTTTTAACCGGCCTGGGCGGCCGGGTGACCGTGCCGGCCCCGGGCGAAAACGGGTCCTAGAAGCAGGCTTTTGCCATGAATGAGCGGAAAAACAGAATACTGCAGCTTTCAGCCGTCCTGATCGCCGCCGGGGTCGTTGCTTTCGTGTGGAGTATTGCCCGGGGTCATCCGGATGCGGCGTGGCGGACCTATATGGTCAATTTTCTGCTCTTTTCAGGAATTGCCCAGGGCGCACTGGTGTTTTCGGCCATGATGAATACGGTGCAGGCCAAATGGAGCGGACGGCTGGCCGGCCTGGCCGAATCCTTTGCCGCGTTTTTTCCGGTTTCGTTCGTGCTTTTTCTGGGGCTGATTGCCGGCTGGGCCTACGTGTTTCCATGGGTGCATCATGATCTGCACGGCAAGGAAGTCTGGCTGAACCTGCCGTTTTTATTCTCCCGGGACGGCATCGCCCTGCTGGTGCTCTATGGTCTGGGGTTCGCCTACTTGTATTACAGCCTGTGGTTCAAGGTTAACAGTGATTCCCCGCAGCCGGGTCTGCAGAAATGGCTGGTGGGTCTCTGGGGCCGCCGAAACCCCGACCGGGAAAAATACGCGCACCGCAGGTACGTTTTCGGCGTGCTCTACCTGCTGGCCTTTGCCGCGGTGCTTTCACTGATCGGCTTTGATCTTGTCATGGCCGCAGAACCCCACTGGTACTCCACCCTTTTCGGGGCATACACGTTTATCAAGTCGGTTTATGCGGGCTTCGGCGCGCTGATTATCCTGGCGGCATACCTGCATGTGAACCGGGGGATTGCGTTTTCTTTGAGTTCATCGGAATTCATCGACATGGGAAAGCTGTATTTGGCATTCTGCCTGGCATGGGCGGATTTTTTCTACTGCCAGCTCGTGGTTATCTGGTATGGTAATATCCCGGAGGAAACCGCATATGTGATTGCCCGCACCATGCTGGCGCCGTGGAACCGGGTCGCCTGGGCGGTCTTTATCGTCTGTTTTATCGTGCCGTTTATGATCCTGATCAACCGCAAAATCAAGACGGTTCCGTGGTTTATGAGCCTGCTTTGCGGCGTGGTGCTCGTGGGCATGTGGTTTGAACATTACCTGCTGCTGGGACCGGCATTGGGCGGGCACAACGGGGCCATTTCCCTGTCGGCGGCCGATTTACTGATTTCGCTCGGTTTTGCGGGGCTCCTGATATTTATGGTAACCGTTTATCTGCGGCAGTTTCCCGGAATTGTGGAAACGGCTGCACAAAAGGCGGATTCCGGGAGGCAGGCGTAACGCATGGAAATTCTGATTACCGCAACCGCTGTTCTGACCCTGCTGATCATTGTTATTCTGATCGGCACCCGGGGCCGCCCCATGCGGTTTTTTACCGCTTTCGGCGAGGTGCTGGCCGCAATCGCCCGCAACCGATGGCCTGTTTTCTTTCTGGCCATATCGGCCGGGCTCGCGCTGGCGTTTCTGTATCTGTTCTATATCTACCCGCCCATCGGACCGGCCCAGCCGATCCCGTTTTCCCACCGGGTGCATGCGGGGGTCAAAAACATTGACTGCCGGTTCTGTCATCCGTACGTGGATCAATCCACCTTTCCGGGACTGCCGACGGTAGAAAAATGCCTGTTCTGCCACAATCACATTATTGCCGGGCACCCGGAGATTCAAAAGGAACACGAGTACTTCAACACGGATACGCCCACGCCGTGGCGCAAGGTCAACTACATTCCGGAGCATGTGATGTTCAACCATCAGCGGCACATTAAAAAGGACATACAGTGTCAGGCCTGCCACGGCAGGGTGGAGGAAAAGGACCGGCTGGCGGGCCGGGATTTTCAAATGGGATTCTGCCTGGACTGCCACAGGAAAAAGGATGCCAATATCGGATGCTGGCTGGCCTGTCATAATTGATTTTGACCACGAAGCACGCGAAGAATGACACGAAGCGCACAGAGAACAGAAGTATATATAAAAAATCTTCGTGGGCTTCGTGCTCTTTGTGGTTTTCAACTATACTCAAGATAACAGGAATGGATGGATAAAAGGGAAACAGCTTGACCGAAACCGAGACCATAAAACTGTCGGATTATGCCACTGCCAAGGGGTTCTGCCTGACTTCGGCCTTCTGGATGATGGTGGCCACGTTTATGGGGCTGCTTGGGGCCACCGAGCTGATCGCCCCGGACATGACGGAAAATATCGGGGGACTCATATTCGGCCGGGTGCGGCCCCTGCATGTCAACATGGTGCTTTTCGGCTTTGTCACGCCGGGACTGCTTGCGGCCACGTTCTACTTCTTTCCCAGGGTGCTGCGCACAGCGCTCTACAGCGAAAAGCTGGGGGTTTTCACGGTGCTCCTGTGGAACATCATGCTCATCAGTGCAGTGGCCACCCTGCTTTCCGGTCACAGCCAGGGCCGGGAATACGCCGAACTCATCTGGCCGGTGGACCTGCTGGTGGTCGCCGCTTTTGCCCTGGTGGTGTTCAACTTTGCCATGACAGTGACCCGGCGCACCGAGCCCCTGATCTATGTTTCGATCTGGTATGCCTGCGCAGCGGCAGTGCTGACCATGCTCACCTACTGCCTGGGCAACGTGATCTGGCGGCCGGACGGCGGCGCGCTGACCGGCATTCCGGACGCGATCCTGCTCTGGTTTTACGGGCACAACATTTTCGGGCTGCTGCTGACCCCGTTGTCGATCGGCGTAGCATACTACGTGGTGCCCAAGGCCGTAAAGGCGCCGCTCTACAGCCATACGCTTTCGCTGCTGGGCTTCTGGGCCCTGATCGTTGTCTATACCCATATCGGCACCCACCATCTGCTGCAGGTGCCGGTGCCCACCTGGCTCAAGGTGGTGGCCATCACCGACAGCATCGCCATGGTGATTCCGGTCATGGCGTTTTTGATCAACATCTGGTACACGGCCAAAGGCAGACTCGGGGCGATTCACGCGGATATCGGCGCCAAGTTCGTTTTCACGGGCACGATCATGTACTTTTTTGTCAGCATCCAGGGCTCCATGATGGCGCTGCCCCAGGTGCAGCGCGTCACGCATTTCAACAACTGGGTGGTGGGCCATGCCCATATCGGTGTATTGGGCTTTTCGGGAATGATCGCCCTGGGGGGGCTGTATTACGTGCTGCCCCGGATTACCGGAAGGCCCCTGTTTTCCCGGTTTCTGGCCGACTTTCAGTACTGGATGATATTGATCGGGGTGGTGGGTTTTACCGTGGTGCTCACCACGGTGGGCCTGATCCAGGGCAACGCGTGGTTAAACGGGGAGACCGTCTACCGGGTGCTGCCGGAAATCCATCTCTATTACGTGATCCGGGCCGGCCTGGGGTTGCTGATATTCAGCTCGGCCCTGTTCGGGTTCTATAATATCGTGCGCACCATTTTTACGCCTGCAGGAGAAGCCAAATGAGAATGACCCCTGCGGTGATTTTTGCCGGCAGCGTGCTGATACTGGCTGCGGTGGTGACCATCGTGGTGGTGCTGCCGTTTTATCACACGAATCAGACAAAGCCTTCGGAGATTTTCCGGTCGAGAACAGCCGCGGAAAAGGCGGGTCGCCGGATCTATATCAACAACGGGTGCGTCTACTGCCACAGCCAGTCCATCCGGACACTTGACTGGGGCATCGGGGCCGAGCGCATCGCGCAGGCCGGCGATTACGTGGCAGACCGGCCCATTTTGCTCGGATCCCAGCGTACCGGACCGGATCTTTCCCAGGAGGGCGGCGAGCATCCGGATGACTGGCACATGGCCCATTTTGTCAATCCGCGCTACACCAGTCCCTTGTCGATTATGCCGGCATTCGAATTTCTGGGCAAAAAGAAGCTCGAAAACCTGACCGCCTACGTACAGAGCCTGGGATTCAGGGCCGCGGACAAACGGGTCAAACGGCAGGAAAAATGGAAGCAGCGGGCGATCGCGGCCTATGAACAGGGGCCGGTGAAAAACGTGCAGTGGATCCATGACCATTTGCCCGCGCCCTGGCGGAAGCTGCCCAATCCGTATCCGACCTCGGATGCGGGCCTGGCAAGGGGGCACAAGGTATACCAGGATTTCTGCATGGGATGCCACGGCCCGATCGGAGACGGCATGGGACCGGCTCAGCCCTACCTCTACCCGCCGCCGCTGAATTTCACGATTCTCAAGGATCGGGGCGTTTCGGGCGGAATTCTGTATTATCAGATCATGAACGGGATTACAGGCACGGCAATGCCATATTTCAAAAAGCATCTGGAGTCGGAAAAAATATGGGAGGTCGGCAATTACGTGGCTGAATACTTTATCAATCAAAGTGATGCAGATACGGACGACGGCGGGATTGACGCGGCATATGAACCATAGAAGTTGTGGCTTCGGGTTTCCGGGTGGCGGAATTTTGAAACCGGATTTAAATTAAAAGACAAAGCTATGTATTTTCCGTATTTCATTGCATACATGGGTATCGGGATTACGCTGGCGGTGGTGGTTTTCATATGGGCGCTGAAAAACGGCCAGTTCAATGATCAGCAGCGGGCCCGTTTTCTGCCGCTGGAGGCTGAAGCCGATGCCGGCGGGGCCAAAAGTTCGAGCATGGGACGGCTGGAGACTTACGTGCTGGCGTTTCTGGCTTGTGCCGGACTGGCAGCCAGCGCGGCGGTGCTGATATTCGCCCTGTATTTTTCCTAGCGGAGGCAAGGCAGCGGCATGCGGTTTTTTGATCTGCTCAACAACCAGCATTTCTTCATTTATTTTTTCGGGGCCCTCGGGTTTCTCGTGGTGTTCGGACTGGCCCTGGGTTATTCGCATTTTCGCTCGCACGGGGATCAGGAGCGCAAGGAGGAGATCATTTACCGCTTTCCCGAAGGGTTCGAGGACCGAAACGCCCCGTTTCCGCTGGCAATGACCATCATCTGTATCGGAACCGTGCTGTGGGTATTTTTTTATATTCTCTGCATTGGTATATTCGGGGTGGTGATCTGAAATGAGTGATTTGTCTCAGCAGAAATCGACTTTTCGTTCCTGGCTCGTTATTGCCTTTCTGGTCCTGCTGGTTCTGGCCAAGGGATTATTCGCATTTTCGATTGTCGGGGACAGGGCAATGCCCGACTGGAGCTACGGAACAATTGAAGACGTCCCGGCGTCCTCGCCGTATGCCGATTATCCGCTGCCGCCGCATCCGCAGCATATCCGGGGGAGCAGGGGGCAATGATCAGGCGTATTGCTGTACTGGCGGTTTTGGCTGCGGTGGCTCTGACGGGCATCTGGGGGGTTGTTACCATTTATGACAACAACATGTCCTACTGGCGGATGTGGGAAACCCCGGCCGTCAGGCCCCACGAACAACCAATTTTTCCCATGGAAGCGGGCGTGGTGCCCTTTTCCGGCGGCGAGGCGATTCTGCGGGCAAAAGCGGCAAGCGGCAACCTGCAGCCGCCGTTCGATCAGGCGGATAAAAAAATCATTGCGGCCGGCCGGACGGCCTATGGCTATTACTGCGACCATTGTCACGGCAATGATTATGACGGCATGGGCACGGTGGGCCAGAGTTTTGCGCCCATGCCCGCGGACCTGAGAAGCCTGGCGGTGCAGAACATGCCGGCCGGTCAAATGTTTGCCTCCATCAGCTACGGTACCCCCAACGGCCGGCAGCCGCCGCTGCAGGCCACCATGACCCCGGCGGAACGCTGGCACACCATCGCGTTTGTCCAGTCGCTGGGCACCAGAGAAACCCGATCCCGGAAGTAAAATCCGGCGGGAGTCGCCAAACCAACGCACACGTATTTTTGACCATATCTATGGATTCATGCGATTTATGCGGACTGCCGCTTCGGCGCGGCGCGGTCTGCGCGGAAATTAACGGCCGGGAACTCCGCTTCTGCTGCTACGGGTGCCGGCAGGTGTATATGATGCTCATGGAATCAGCCGACAGTCCGGATCCGGCCCGTTTCAAAGAAACCGAGATTTACCGCAGATGCGCGGAAGCCGGCATTATTCCGGAGTCTGAAGCAGACCTGGAAAGGCGCGTGAAATCCGATGCACCCGGTAACCCGAGGCCAAAGGCCGGGACCGGGGATTTGTCGCATACTGAATCCGGTGTTACGGCGGAAGGGGCTTTGGCCCTGGATCTGAAGGTGCACGGCATGTGGTGCCCGGCCTGCGCCTGGGTAATTGAGCAGGGTCTGCAGAAGCTCCCCGGCGTGGAACGGGCCCAATGTCATTTTGTCACAGACAGGGTCCGGCTTTTTTACGATCCGGTCAAAAGCGCCCCGCACCGGATTACAGAGGCCATCGGAAAGCTGGGTTACCGGGCCGTGCCAGCCGGCGAAGGCGGCGGCAGGCAGTCGGCACAGGCCTTTATCCGCCTGGGGATCTCCGCGTTTTTGACCATGAACGTGATGATGCTGTCTTTTGCCCTGTACTCGGGTTTTTTCACCGAACTCTCCGCGAATGCCGCAGCCCGCATTTCATGGCCGATTCTGATCATGGCCGCACTCGTGTATGTATATGGGGGCGCGCCGATTCATCAAAAGGCCCTTGCCGGTATCCGGATGGGCGCCCCGGGCATGGAAGCCCTGATCACCCTGGGGGCGAGCGCCGCATTTGCCTACAGCCTGTATAATTTTTTCCAGGGCAGCATTCATCTTTATTTTGATACCGCAAGCATGCTCATCACCCTGGTGCTCATCGGCAAGGCCGTGGAGCAGTGGACCCGGGACCGGGTCCAGGCTCGGATCAGCAGCTTTTTTGATCTTCTGCCGCAAAAGGTCCGGATCTGTTCCCGGCAATACCCGGAAGGCCGGTTTGCAGGAATGGACGCCCTGGACACAGGGGATATCTTCCGCGTTTTGGCAGATGAGAGCATCCCTGCAGACGGCCGGATCGTGTCTGGCGCCGGGCGGGTAAACGAAAGCGCGCTCACCGGCGAAGCCCGGCCCGTGGTCAAAAGGCAAGGTGATACGGTGAGCAGCGGCACCCGGCTG
>JAIPES010000082.1 GCA_021737045.1 Desulfobacteraceae bacterium
TGTATCCAAACAGCTCGCTTTCCAGGATCTGCTCGGGCACGGTCGGACAGTTGACAGCCACGAACGGCCCGCTGCTGCGGCTGGAAAGTTCGTGGACCGCCTTGGCCGCCAAATCCTTTCCCGTGCCCGACTCACCGGTAATCAGCACGGTCATATCCGTGGGCGCAACCATGCGCACGGTTTCAAAAACCCGCTGCATCTCCATGGATCTGCCGGCCATGCCGTAAAACAAATCCAGGCCGCCATCGTCCTGCTTGAGCCGGCGATTTTCGGAGATCAGCCGGCTGCGCTCCAGGGCTTTTTCCAGCCGAACCACCAGAGCATCGTGATCAAACGGCTTGGTGATAAAATCATAGGCGCCCTGCTTCATGGCAGCCACCGCCGTGTCAATGCTGCCGTAGGCGGTCATCATCACCACTGTCAAATCCGGCCATTTGCGCCTGATGAGCTCCAGCAGCTCCAGCCCGTCCATGCCCGGCATCTTGATATCCACCACAGCCAGGTCGTAATGCTCGTCGCCGAGCATCTGCAGGGCCTGCCTGCCGGAGGCGGCGGTATCCACCCGGCACCCGAGATCCGGGGCCAGGCTGCGCGACAGCAACTGCAGCATGTCCGGCTCGTCATCAACCACCAGGATCCTGGGCTCATCCATGCTGGAGACCTCCGGGCAATGCGGTTTTGCCCACCGGCAGGGTCACCGTGAAAACAGCCCCGTTGCCGGGCTCGGACTTGACATCAATATCGCCCCCGTGGCTCTTGATAATGCCGTAGCTCACGGCCAGTCCCAGTCCGGTGCCCTCGCCCGTGGGCTTGGTTGTAAAAAAGGGATCAAATATGCGCGACAAATGCCGGGATTCGATGCCGTAGCCGTTGTCGGCCACATCGACCATCAGTTTCCGGCCCTCGGTATCAAAACGGGTGGAAATGGTGATGGTGCCGTCTTCTGCCACCGCGTGCCCGGCATTCATCACCAGGTTGACCAGCACCTGCTTGATCTTTTTTTCATCCATGCGCATAGCCGGGATGTTGTCTGCAAACACCTTCTCGATGCGCACGTTTTCCATCTTGGACCGATGCCGGATAAAAACCAGGGCGTCTTCAATCACTTCGTGAATGTCAATATCGGCCATCTCCGGCTGGGAGCGGCGGGCAAAATTCAGCAGATCCTCCACGATGGCCTTGCAGTTTCCGGCATGCTTGAGAATGATCTGCAGATCGGAATGACGCTGGCTCCCCTCATCCGCGTCGCGCAACAGGAGCTGGGTATATCCCTGGATCACGCCCAGGGGATTGTTGATCTCGTGGGCGATGCCGGAGGAAAGCTGGCCGATGGAGGCCAGCCGGTCGGCATGCGCCATCTGCTTTTCATGCTGCACCAGGGCATCGGTGCGTTCCCGGACCCGTTTTTCCAGGCTCTGGTTTAATTCAAGCAGCTCGTTGTGCGCGGTTTCCAGGGCCTGTTTATCCGTGCTGATCTGCTGGTAGACGTGCCGCACCCGGTTGAAAAAAAGGGTTACAGCTGCCACGATGATCAGCAAAAAAGTGTTGATGCTTCCGGCCGCCGCTCCGATATCCGCCCAGAGCCGCTCTTGGCCAGCCATGAACAAAAACTGCTTTAAAATATGGCCGCCGGAGCGGGAAATGGCAAATCCGGCCAAACAGCAGCACAGCCACACCAGGTATGTCCAGACCAGGTTGTCCGGATCGCTTCTGCGCAGCCGGATGACCCGCTGCATGCAAAAAAAGGCCAGCAGGATCATCAGGGCAGACCCGGCCATATCAACGATCCGGATCGGCATTGCCGGGACAATCATAATCCGTCTCCTTCAGCCGCCCGTTGCGCCTCTGATCGGCGGGACAGGCGGCGCAGGCCCAGCAGGAGAAACACCATGCCCGGGACGCAAAGCAAATGATCCAGCTTGATCAGGTAGTACACCGGGGCCAGCCACAGCGCCGAATCCGGGGCATAAATACGGATCTGCCAAGGATCCATCCGGTCCACCGTGATCCATTGGAACTGTTCATCAAGCAGATGCACGCAGAATGCATCCACGGACCAGAGCAGAAAAAACAACCCGGCATACTGCAGATAGCGCCAGCCCGGCTCCTGTACCAGCCCGCGGGACCGCAGCCAGTATATCAGGATGCCCATGGCAAATATGAAAAACAGGTGGGAAAACTGGTGCGCGTACAGCCCTTCCGGTGCGCCGTGTGCCTGGGTGGCAAGCGCCGGTTCGACTGCGGTCATATAAAGGATGATGCTGATATACAGTAAAATGCGGATTGATTTCATTGTTTGTAAAGTTTGCAATTCATGTGCCAGCAGTTCTCCCTGCTCCCGGGCGCCCCCGGGCCCTGAAAAGCCCTAATCTCAAGGTTCAACCCAGTTGGAAATCGCCGGTCAACTGCCCATAACAGCGCATATTTTTTATTGCACCCGGCTGAATTCTGCTATATAAAGTCAAAAGCAAAATTGCACAGATTTTATGTCTGTGCAATAAAAACCTTGCGATCAGCCAGCCTTGCAACACCGGGAAAACGATTGTGACTTCCATGCCGCTCATTATAAATATCAATAAATTTCAGACAGTAACAATGCACCCCGATTCCGGGCCCGGATAAAAACACCCGGATCTGAACATGGTATGATTATTGCTGCATATACCTGGAATACCGCCCGGACAAGGATCCGCGGCGGAAAGGCCGCTCCGGGATGTTGCGGGAATAAATTCAGCCGTTAATTTTGGTACGTAACCGGTTTTTTGCATGCAGGCCAAACTATTAACCCGATGATTTCAGAGGAGGTGCACATGTCATTATCCAGAAACAAATTCCGAGTTCTGGGGTTTGCCGTTCTGGCTGCCCTGCTGCTATGCGTGCAGACCTTGCCGGCAGACGCGCAGCAGACTCAGGCCCAGATCTCCCAGCAGGAATACCTGGCAGGCGATCAGGTAACCATTTCCGGGCAGATCGAGCCCGGACAGGATCTTTACATCGCCATTGCATCCAAGCGGGAGTTTGCCCCCCGGGAGGCAAAGGGCATCAATGAGATCAAAAATTTAAAAGACGTGGCTGCACAGAACCCCTTTAATATAGACACGGCTGTACCAGTGCTCTATTACATGCTGACAAACAAGCCGGATGAATTCGGGAGCATTGTCAAAAAGCGCTTCGGCGGGCCTTCTTTCGCCAACGGCATCTACAGCACCACCATGTTCCAGCTGGCCGACTGGCAGAATCTGGACCCGGCCGTTAAAAACAAGCTCGGTCCGTTGAACAGCCCGGAAAAATGGGCTTTTTTCAATTACACGCACGAATCCAGCTACGGCATCAACACCATCACCAAGGAGCGCACCCAGGTCGGCAAGGTGACCATTTTCGCCAGAAGCGTGATTACGGATTATGAAAAGAGCGGCAACTACTGGGATGAGGGCACCACCATCAACCTGGACAAGGAAACCGGCGAATTTACCGCGACATTCAATTCCTTCCGGCACACTCCGCCTGACACGGAATTCAACGTATACGTCAACGGCGAGAAAATCGGCAACTACACCCTGGCGGGCAACGGATTCTGGCTCTCGCTGGGCGGACGCTACATGAATCCCCTCTGGATCATTCTCGGCGCGATCCTGGTCGGGGCGTTTTTCTCCCTGATCGGCGCTGCCGGCGGCATGCTCATGGCCGCCTACCAGGTCATGGTGGTCAATACCATGGGCCCGGTGGGTATCAACGCAGCTAACGTGCTGCGGCCCTCCAACGTGGCCCTGACCCTGTTTTCTCCGCTGGGGTCCTTTTACCGCTATGCGGTCAAGGAACACCGCGTGGCCTGGCCCGTGGGGCTTTCCTTCGGCGTGGGCATCCTGATCGGCTCCATATGGCTGGGCAAGTATGTGACCGAGGTGCTGCCGCTTGCCACCTACAAGGAATGGCTTGCCGTGCTCGTGGTGCTCATGGGCATCCGCACCGTGTATGAGCTCACCCCGCGGGTTATGGAAAAACGCAAGAACATCAAGGCCATGACCCAGAAGTTTAACGAAGAGGTCAGAAAAGCCAAGGAAGAAGGCCGGGCGGCAAAGATGGGACGAATCGAGCCCATGTCCACGGGCGCCAGCAAGCTGACCAACTACCAGTTCAAGTTCTGGGGCGAGGAATTCAAGATCAACCCGCTGCTCTTTGGCGTTATCGGCCTGGGTATCGGTATTGTGGCCCGGGCGTTCGGCATTGGCGGCGGCTTCCTGCTCACCCCGATCATGACCATGGTCGGCGCCCTGCCCATGTATGTGGCTGTGCCCGTGTCCCTGGTCGGGACCTGCTTTTCGAGTATCGGCTCGTTTATCGGCTACCTGTTAAACGGGTACCTGCCCGACCTGTGGATCGCCATTGCCATCATTATCGGCGGTTTTGCGGGCGGCTACATCGGCAGCCGGATGCAAAAGTTGTTCAGCGAGGTACAGCTCAAGGTCATCCTGGCCGTGGTGCTGTTCTTCCTGTTCTTCCGGTTTTTCAAGATCGAGATCTGGATATAGGTCGTTCACCCGAATGATGGATACACTCTGGTTTCTCATATTGGACGGACTAAGGCATGTTCAGGGGGCGCTGGACTTTGTGTTCAGCCCCCTGCATGCCCTGGGTCCCCTCGTATCCATCGGGGCCATTGCGGTCATTACGGCGGCGGTGGCCAGATTTTTGACAAAAAAAATCAAAACCAGGCGTTACCGGGAACTGGAAAAAGAGTTCTACTACTGGTACAATATCAAGCAGGAAGCCCTGCGGTTGCAGGACACAGACCCGCAAACCGCAAAAGCCCTGGGCAAAACCATTGACAAGGCAACGTTGAACAAGGTGTATTACGATTATTTTTTCGAGGGGCTGCTCAACAACCTGCTGACCATGTACATCCCGATTTTTTCCATGCTCGGCTACGTCAATGCAACTTACCGGCCCGAAGCGCTGGAATCCATGTTCGGAAAACCGTACCTGTTCATCCTGCACTGGATCAATGGCAGGCAATACGAAATCGGGGCGATTTTCTGGTTTGCTTTCTGTGTTTTCATGTTTTACGTGATCAGCTTTGCGGCCGGGATATTCCGTAAACGGATTGCCGGCAAAAGCAAGAAAGCTCCGGGCGGTAATTCCGGGACAAATTCCGGGCCGGATTTTAAAACTGTCCCTGTATCGCAGTCTGTCGAAAGATAAAGCGTTTCCCATGATTTCGACCCGGATGTTTACAGAATGGCTCGACGCACGGTTTCCGGACTGGTTTGCCTTGGCTGCAGGCATGCTGCTGGGCGCATTCGGGGTGATGGCGCTCGGATTTCTGGTACTCTGCTTCACCCCTGCGGCGCTGGCGGCATGGATGCCGGTCATTGCCGCTTTCTGCGGGGTCAGCGCGGGCTACAAATACCGGGAAAAAAGCCAGTCCGAAAGCCCGGCGGCCCGGAAAATTCTTTGTCCGGTATCCGGGCTGGGACCGGCTGCAGCCGGGATCATCATCCAGACCGCAGTAAATCGGCGTTTTTTCGGTGCCGAAACTTCGACTGAACTCATGGCCCTGATCGTCGGCCTCGGCATTGGCGGAGCCTTTGCCGGCGGGCTTTTGCGCAGCCGGTATGAGAAAATCGGCGAACAGATTTAATATTCCGGGACAGAATTTAAATTCTGTCCACAAAACATGCGGGGACGGATTGGAAATCTGTCCCCTGCCGGTCACACAGGAGTTCTTTAAATCATGAGCCAATATTACCTGTTCCAGGATCAGAAAAAATGCATCGGCTGCATGGCCTGCGTGGTGGCATGCAAAAGCCGGCAGGCCCTGCCCCGCGGTCCGCTTCCCAGCCTGATCGTCACCATCGGCCCCAGAAAGGTCGGGCACCTGCCGCGCATTGCCTTTACCTTCATGCCCTGCTTTCATTGCGAAGACCCCTGGTGCGTGGCAGCCTGCCCTACCGGCGCGATGCTCCAGCGCTCAGACGACGGGATCGTCACAGTGCAGCCCGACCTTTGCGTGGGTTGTAAAACATGCATGTCCGCGTGTCCGTGGGGGGCGCCGCAGTGGAACCCGCAGACCGGAAAAGCGGTCAAGTGTGACTATTGTCAAGACCGGGTCGCTGAGGGGCTGGAGCCGGCCTGCGTGACGGTGTGCCCCACCCGATGCCTGCATTTCGGCACCCCGGACCAGATCCCGGAAATCCGGCGAGAACGCTACGCCCGGGCGCGAGCCCAGGATTTGTAAACGCCGGGAAAAGAGACAGTATAAGATGACTTCGCATACCTGCAGCGTCAAATCCCTGCACGAACAGCTCCGGGACACGCTGGGCTCCGGGAAACTCACACATCCGTGGTGCCGGCAGAAAGTCTCGGAAATATTCGATCTGGTCCACGACGTCTCCCAGGGACAGGCCGGGCCGGACCATCTCGACAGCATTCTCGAACTGGCCGGACAGCTTACAGACCGCGGTCCCGCAGCGGACTGCCGGGAATCGGGAGAATTCGTCACCGCATTTGTGGAGGAAAACCGGGAAGCGTTTCAAAGCCATATCAGCACCCATACCTGCCCGAGCGGCCACTGCCCCATGCTCACCCCGGCTCCGTGCCAGATGGCATGTCCGGCGGGAATCGACGTCCCCTCCTACGTAACCCTGGTGGGCCAGGGAAAATATGCCGAAGCCGTTTCCGTGATTCGCCGGGACAACCCGTTTCCTTGGGTTTGCGGGCTGGTATGCACGCATCCTTGCGAATTCATGTGCGTGCGGGGACGGATGGATTCGCCCATTGCCATCATGGATTTAAAAGGCTTTGCCGCGGAAAAATCCATGTCCGCCCGGCAGTATGCCAACCCTGAACCGCTGCCGGACAACTGCCGCAAGGTATGCATCGTGGGCGCCGGCCCCGGCGGACTGACCGCGGCCTATTACCTTGCGCTGCGGGGCTACCGGGTGACCGTGCTCGAAGCCCTGCCCGTGGCCGGCGGCATGATGATGGTGGGCATTCCCAGATACCGGCTTCCCAGGGAAGTGATCGACCGGGAAGTGGCCATGATTGAATCGCTGGGCGTGGAACTGCGGCTCAACACCCGGTTCGGAAAAGATGTGACCCTGGAGGCGCTCCGCGCCGAGGGCTACGAGGCCTTCCTTCTGGCCATCGGCACCCACGGTACATACAAACTCAGGATTCCCGGAGAAGAGGACCTGGAAGGCGTGCTGCCGGCAGTTCCCTTCCTGCGCCGTGTCAGCCTTGGCGATCACCGCATGCCGGGAGGTCGGGTGGCCGTGGTCGGCGGCGGCAACGTGGCCATTGATGCCGCGCGCACTTCGCTTCGCCTGGGATGCGAGCAGGTCCATATTCTCTACCGCCGGACGCATGCCGAGATGCCGGCCCATCATGAAGAGGTGGTGGAAGCCGAAGAAGAAGGCGTGCAATTTTCATTTCTGACCATTCCCAAGGAAATCCGGGGAGAAAATGGCAGGGTCACCGGTATTGTCTGCGTGCGGGCCGAACTCAGCGAACCGGACAGCTCCGGCCGGCGCCGGCCCGTTCCTGTTGAAGGCAGCGAACACGTGATACCTGCAGACGCGGTAATTCCGGCCATCGGGCAGGAGGTGCAAAGCAAAGGCCTGGAAGCCTTTGAACAAGTGGACTGGACCCGGCGCAGCACCATCCGGGTTGACACCGTAACCATGCAGACCCACCAGGAGGGCGTGTTTGCGGTTGGAGACGCGGTTACCGGTCCGGCAACCGTGGTGGAAGCCATTTCCGGCGGCAAAAAGGCCGCTTCAGCCATTCATCGATATTTTGAAGGCATTGCCCAGCCCGCCCTGCCGGCGGTCCCGGTCCGTCGCCGGCGGCTGGAGTCGTTCGAAGTGCCGGGCGCACTCAAGTCCGACCTGAAGCGGCCGGAAATGTCGCTTTTGGGAAGAGAGCGCCGGCGCATCACCTTTCAGCAGGTACGCCTGGGATTGACCGATCAGCAGGCCCACGATGAATCCAGGCGATGCCTGCGCTGCGACATCTGTATCCGGTGCGGCAAGTGCGTGGAGATCTGCCGGGACAAAATGGGCATCGGGGCGCTGCAGCTTGGATATCTCGATTTTGATGAACCAGGGCCCACGGATATGCGCATCACGGCCGAGCGCTGCATTGCCTGCGGCGCATGCGCCACCAACTGTCCCACCGGCGCCATGCAGATCACCGACGAAGACGGCTACCGGGTACTATCTTTGTGCGGCACGGTGTTAAACCGGCTGCAGCTGGAGTACTGCGAAATCTGCGGGGAAGTGCTCGGCCCCGCCCGGTACCATGATTATATTATGAAACGGGTCCGGGATATCAGCCCGGAAATGGGCAGCCGGCGGGTATGCCTGGACTGCGCCCGAAGCAAAAGCGGCGGCCGGCACGCGGAAATCACACCGCCGCGGGAGTAGGAGAGCGGTTACCGGTTGTCGGTTGACGGTTGACGGTTTGCGGTTGATAAAAACAGGCTCCGCTTGTCGGCATAGAGGAAGCAAGAGGCATTAGAAAGAACTGTAAACCGTGAACTGTAAACCGTAACCCGATAACTGTAAACTGAGAACCGTAAACTATGAACGGTAATTCGGTTTAAGGAGCAGGAACATGACATTCCGTCAGGGCCAGAAGGTCAAGATTTACAGGCGTTCTGAGGATGAATCCTGGGAGGATTACATGGAGGAATTCATCGGTCTTCACGGCATCATCACGGATCCGGACACGAGCAAGAACGACCCGGAGGCGTTAATCGAGGTCAGCCTGGATGAAAAAGGCACCCACCGGCTACCCCAGGACTGCCTGCGGGTGATCGGGCAATAAGCGGACTTACAGCCATGCCGGAAATCATTGTCAATAACCAGCAAATCCAGGCCGATGCGGACAAACACGTGATCGACATCCTAAGGGAGCAGGGGATTGAGGTGCCCGCGCTCTGCTACCATCCGGCGCTTACCCCGGCCGGAGAGTGCAAGCTGTGCGCGGTTGAAGCCGTGTATCCGGACAAGCCGGCGCAGATCAAGCTTGCCTGCACTCTCAAGCCGACAGAAGGCCTGGAGATCCGCACGGACACCGAACAAGTGACCCGTGCCCGGACCACGGCATTCCGCAATTTGGCCAAATACGCGCCCGAATCCGCGATCATCCGCAGGCTGGCGGAAAAACACGGCATTGACATGGGCGCGCCTCCGGACGAATGCATCCGCTGCCGGCTGTGCATCCGTGCGTGCAAGGAACTGGTGGGCGCCGATGCCCTGAAAATCGAACGGCGCGAAGGGGTAAGATATGTGGCGCCCAAATCGGGCAATCGATGCATCGGCTGCGGCACCTGCGCTGCCATATGCCCGACGGGCGCCATTGCCCAGCGGGATGAAAACGGCCTGCGCGTAATTTCCATCCGGGACGAAATTATCGGGCAAAATCCACTGCTCACGTGCGAATCCTGCGGCAGATATTTTGCCACCCCGAAATTTCTGTCCCGCATCGAGGCCCGAACAGAGGATCATCCGCATTTAAAGGAGCACCACCGATATTGCCCGACCTGTGCGAAGCTGCTGTCGGACCGCATCAAGAGTGCTTCGCGGATGAAAAAAATCTAAGATCGGAGGAAACCATGACAGCTGTGAGCTGCCGTTCCATGCAGGACGTGGTCGAATTTGCCATCGGCCGGGAGGAAAAAGCCCGGGACTTTTACAAGCAGTGCGCGGAAAACACCAAAAACAAAGGCATTCGCGAGTTTTTCCGGGAAATGCAAGAAGAGGAGGAAAAACACCGGGAGCTGCTGGCAGACCTGGATCTGGGCGATGAGAAGCCGTTCTACGAGTATCTCGAGCCCGGAACCGTGCAGGACCTGAAACTGAGCGACTTTATGGTGGATGTGAAATTCTCCCCGGAAATCAACTATCAGGACGCACTGGCCATGGCCATGAAAAAAGAGGAAAAGGCTCATGCCTTCTACGAGGCCTGGAAGGGCCGATGTGCCAGCGAGAAATCCGAAAAGCTCTTTTCCTTTCTGGCAGACGAGGAACTCAAGCACAAGCGCCGGCTCGAGGAAATTTACGACAGCGAGATCTTCCAGCAAGATTAAAAAGAAAAAATCCGAAATTCGAATATCGAAATCCGCGCGAAGCATCCCACAGGGATAAACAAATTCGAAATCCGAATTCTTAATTCTCAAAACAAAAATGGACCCCAATATTTGGTTTTGAAAATTTGAATTTTGGTAATTCGGATTTGTTTCGAATTTCGGATTTCGTGCTTCGAATTTATACTTATTAAAAGGAGACCATATATGTCCACCCAAAAAATCCCAACCATCTGCGGAATGTGCACGGTCCGCTGCCCCATGGTGGCCGAGGTGGAAAACGGCAGCATCCGGTTTCTCCACGGCAATCCGCACGCCGACGGCATGAAATCTTCCCTTTGCCCCCGCGGTGTGGCCGGCAAGTCGCTGATCAACGACAATGAAAGGCTCAAGCAGCCGCTGATCCGCGAAGGCGCAAGGGGCGAAGGCAAATGGCGGGCCGTGAGCTGGGAAGAGGCCCTGGACTACACGGCGGAAAAGCTCCGGGGCGTGATTGACAATTACGGCGCCCGCGGGGTTGCCTTATCTGACCGGGGCGGGCCGTTTCGGGACTTTCACCGGGCGTTTCTGCGCGGCCTGGGTTCGCCCAACTACGTCAATCACGATTCCTCGTGCGCCAGAAACGTGCAGCACTCGGCCCAGTCCGTGATGGGCATGGGCCGCAAAGGCGTGGTGTATGATCTGCGCAACGCCAAGCACGTGGTGCTGCAGTTGAGAAACATATTCGAGTCCATCAGCGTGGCCGAGGTCAACGACCTCACAGACGCCATGGAAGACGGCTGCCAGCTGACAGTCATTGACATCCGGGCCAATGTATCGGCCTCCAAGGCGGACCGGTTTTTCATGATTCGTCCGGGCACGGACTATGCCTTCAACCTGGCCGTGATCCACGAACTGCTCTCCAATGATCTCTACGACAAGGACTATGCCCGCCGGTACATCCAGGACCTGGATGCGCTGAAGGAATTTATCCGGGATTACACGCCGCAGTGGGCAGAGGCGGAAACCGGCGTTCCCGCGGACCAGATCTCACGCTTTGCCGCCCGGCTTGCCAAGGACGCGCCCAACGTGGTCTGGCATCCGGGTTGGATGATGGCCCGATACCAGACAACCTTCTACCTGTGCCGCTCCATTTACATTATCAACGCGCTGCTGGGATCAATCGGTGCCAAGGGCGGGCTGGCGTTTGTAAGCAAACCCAAGGACGCGGGATATTCCGGCCTGAAATCCTTCCAGGACCTTTTTGGAAAACCCGAGGAAAAGCGCGCAGACGGCGTG
>JAIPES010000083.1 GCA_021737045.1 Desulfobacteraceae bacterium
GAGGAAAACGCCTTCTACTATGCCAACCCATCGGAATACCAACGGATGCAGGCCCTGCTGGAGAAAAACCGGGAAGAGCGGCAAAGATACGTGACCACGGTCAAAACCCTGATCGAAGAAAAACTTGCCGAAGCCGATATTCCCGCAGAGGTGCTCGGCCGGCACAAGCAGTATTACAGCATATATCAAAAAATGATGTCCCAGAATCTGGAATTCGACGAAATCTACGACATCATCGCATTCCGGATTATCGTGGAAAACGTGGCCCAGTGTTACGCGGCCCTGGGGCATGTCCATGCCAAGTGGAAACCCATTCCCACCAAGATCAAGGATTACATTGCGGTGCCCAAGCCCAACATGTACCAGTCCCTGCATACAACGGTCATCGGGCCCTACGGAGAACGCATGGAGATCCAGATCCGGACCCGGCAGATGGATCACGTGGCAAAATTCGGAATTGCCGCGCATTGGAGCTACAAGGAAGGCAAGACCCAGGGCATTAACACGGAAAACACCTTCGCCTGGATCCACAACCTGGTGGAAAACCAGAAAAACTTCGGCAATCCGGAGGAATTCCTGGAAAACGTCCGCATCGACCTGTTTCCGGACGAGGTCTTCGTGTTCACGCCCCAGGGAGAGGTGAAATCCCTGCCCAAGGGAGCCACGCCGGTGGACTTTGCCTATCTGATCCACACAGAAGTGGGAAACGAATGCACCGGCGCCAAGGTCAATGGCCGCCTGGTGCCGCTGCAATACGAACTCAAGACCGGCGACAGCGTGGAAATCCTGACCACCAAGGGCCATCGGCCCAGCAAGGACTGGCTCAACTTTGTCAAGACCGTAAAGGCCAAGTCCCGGATCCGACAGTGGATCCGGAAACAGGAAAAGGAACGCAGCCTGTCGCTGGGACGGGAGTTGTGCGAAAAAGCTTTCCGGAAACACAAGCTGAACTTTTCCGCCATGATCCACACCCCGGAGATGGAAAAAGCCGCCGAAGCATTTAACTTCAAAAACGTGGATGACCTGATCATAAACGTTGGCATTGGCAAGATTACACCCCTGCAGATTATCCGGAAGCTCGACCCCCAGGCCCAGGAAAAGAAGGAATCCAAGCTGATTGACAGGCTCATGCGCCCCCGGGAACGCAAACGACAGGATGACACTGCCGGAGTGGCCGTTCACGGGATGGATGACATTCTGATCCGCTTTGGCAAGTGCTGCAATCCCGTGCCCGGAGATCCCATCACCGGGTATATCACGCACGGCCAGGGCGTTACGGTGCACCGCAGCGGATGTGTGAATGCCCTGAAATTAAACCCGGACCGGCAGATCGACGTGGAATGGAAGACAAAGGAAAACAGCCAGTTCCCGGTTTCCCTGAAAATCACCGGGTATGACCGGGTGGGCCTGCTTGCGGAGATCTCCACGGAAATCAGCAAGGCCGAAGCCAACATCCATGACGTTCGCCTGGAAAACCGGGGAAACAATTATATGTACGGGGAATTTACAATCCTGGTAAAAGATCTGTCACACTTGAACAAGGTCATGACCCAGCTCAAGAAGATCTCCATCGTCCAGGAGGTAAAAAGGGCATAAAAAACCGGCAGGCCGGTGTCAGGGGGCCTTGACCACTTCACCGCTTCTGATGCATCGGGTGCATACGGTGATTTTCTTCACGCTGCCGTTATGCACCGCGCGCACGCGCTGCAAATTCGGATTGAACCGCCGCTTGGTCACATTGTGCGCATGGCTTACATTGCTGCCCACCATGGGACGTTTACCGCATATATCGCAAATTTTCGACATTTCCAAAACTCCTGAAAAATTATATTTATTGCTTATTCCACAAAATCAAAAGCCTATGCTTCCATGATCGGCCGGCTCTTTCCAAGGCCATTAAAAATGGTCATATATGCATAACTTTTCCCGGTTTGTAAAGACCTTTTTTTACTGCCCCGGAACCACCGGTGTTGTCCGATACGGGCCGGACTCCTTGGACTCGGTGGGCCGCAGTGCGGGATCCTCGCCTCGGTTTTTTTTCTCCATCTCCGCCAGAAATTCCCTGCACTGCCGGGCGTGGTTTTGGGCTTCCTGGTTGTAGGCCGCCACATCGGGATATTTTTCCAGTACGTTTTCAAACCGTTCCAGGGCCGCCTTATAATGCTCGGACTTGAAATAAAACCGGGCGACATAAAATTCGTGCCCTGCCAGACGCTTCCGGCACTGCCGAATTTTCGGATCGGCTTTTTCTGCATACGCACTGTTGGGAAATCGAGCCTGAAGCCGGTTAAAGGCTTCCAGGGCATTGCGGGCCGGCACCTGCGTCCGGTCGATGCTTTTTAAGCGCTCGTAATGGCACATGCCGCTCTGATATATCACATACGGAATCTTATCATCACCTGGATGCAGGCGTTCGTACTGCTGATAGGCAGTCAGGGCCTGCTCGTATTCCTCCAAATGATAATGGGCATCTGCAATCCGCAACTCCGCGGTTTTGGCATGGGGGCTGTACGGATACCAGTCCCTGAGGCGTTCATAACTCTTGATCGCCTTGGAGTAGCTTTCTCCCTGGAAATACGTGTTGCCCTCTTCGGCAAGCTCTGCCGCGGTTTTTTCCTCCTGCTTGCCAAACCAGGCACACCCGAGGGCGCCAGAAACCAGCGCCAGACACAGCAGGGCAATGCCGCATGTCTTCATTTTATGATGCATAATTGACAATTCCGTAAAAAGCTGTTTATCCCGGCAGGGCGGTATTTTTGTAACAAAGGAAATCCCTAAGCACCATGGCTGATCGGCGGTGCGAAAAAGGATTTCCCTGGAAGTCCTGAAACCGTTATAACCACCGGGCAATAATTAATAATGATAAGTTTCCGATTTTACCTAACCACTTAATCACTTAAAACTTAACACTGCCTGTAAAAAGAACTTTTTACAGGCTGATCAGAAATTGGCCGCGATATAATCGGCCGCCTCGCTGGCCGCAATTGCTGCGTCTCCCACGGCGGTTACCACCTGCCGCAGGGGAGTGGTTCTCACATCCCCGGCCGCATATACGCCCGGCACCGAAGTTTGCATGCGCTCGTTGACCCGGATGAAGCCCCGTTCATCCAGTTCCACCAGACCCTGCAAAAACCCGGTTGTCGGGCTCACGCCCACCCATATGAAACATCCGTCAACCGGAATTTCGGTTTCCTGGCCGGTTTTGGCATTCTTGACGGATATGCTCTGCACGCCGGGGTCTCCGCCCTTGACTTCCGTCAGGTGAGAATCCCAGAGAATCTCGATTTTTTCATTGGCAAATGCGCGCTCCTGGAGAATCCGGGTCGCCCGCAATTCGTCGCGGCGGTGAATCAGGTAAACCTTTTTGACAAACCGCGTCAGATAAAGGCTTTCCTTGACCGCGGTATCGCCGCCGCCCACGGCCGCGACCACCTGGTCTTTGAAAAACGGCGCATCGCAGGTAGCGCACGTGGATACCCCCTGCCCGTAATACTGATCCTCTCCGGGCACCCCGAGTTTTTGGGGAGTCGCACCGGTGGCAAGAATCACGGCTTTGGCCGATATCTCGGTATCACCGAGCCGAACGGTTTTTATGCCGTTTCCCAGCTCCAGCCCGGTAACTTCCTCGGTGACGACCTCGGCACCCTGCCGGGCGGCCTGCTCGCTGATCTGCATCATCAGGTCCGCACCACTGATGCCTTCGGGAAAGCCGGGATAATTTTCCACCCAGTCGGTGACCAGGATCTGCCCGCCGGGTGCCGCTTTTTCCAGCACGACCACGGAAAGCCGCGATCTGGCGGCGTATATGGCTGCGGTGAGTCCGGCCGGACCCGCCCCGATAATTACCAGGTCATATTCGCTGCGTTCCATTGCCCCCCGCTACATATTGTTGTTTATGGCTTCCTCGAGCTTGGCTTTCTGGACCATGCCCACAATCTGCTCCTTCTTTTCGCCGTCCTTGAAGAGAATCAGGGTCGGAATCGCCCGGATGCCATAATTGCTGGGGGTGGCAGGATTGTCATCCACGTTGCACTTGACGATCTTGAGCTTTCCTTCGTAACTTTTGCTGAGTTCTTCGAGCACCGGTGCGATCGCCTTGCAGGGGCCGCACCACGGCGCCCAGAAATCCACCAGTACCGGCTGATCCGCTTTCAACACTTCCTGGTCAAATGTATCGTCACTGATTTCCTTGATTGCTTCGGCCATTTTTCCTTCCTTCCTGAAATTTTTGCTGTTGTCGGCGCTTGCCGTTTCCGCCCGTCTCCCCGGGCAATCCACGCAATGCCGTTTTCGGCCATAACGTATTTTTGTACTACAGCCTGATTGTTTATGTCAAGATAACCATCCGAATCAGTTTTTCAAAAACAAAAGTTTTCCGGACCACGTATCCGGATTGCCGGGCCCGCAGATACAAACAAAAATTATTGACGCAACAGCATTTATTCATTATTATTATATGTTTAATCAAATGCGGGGAGGACAGGATAATGGTTGAACTCGACTTTAAAAAAGGCGGGGGATTGCTGCCGGCCATTGTGCAGGATTTTGAAACCGGCGAGGTGCTCATGCTCGCCTACATGAACCCGGCGGCATGGGAAAGTACCCTGAAGACCGGAAAAGCCACCTATTACAGCCGATCCCGGGACAAGCTTTGGGTCAAGGGCGAATCCTCCGGACACATCCAGAAAATCCGGGAAGTCCGGTTTGACTGCGACAGTGACACCATCCTGCTCAAGGTGGAGCAACTTGGCGGGGCTGCCTGCCATAAAGGTTACAAATCCTGCTTTTACCGCAAAGTTGAAGACAACAAGGCGGTCATTGCAGAAGAGCGGATTTTCGATCCAGACGAGGTGTATAAAAAATGACGGAAACACTGAAACTCGGCATCCCGAAAGGAAGCCTGCAGAATTCAACAATTGAACTTTTCCGGCGCTCCGGATGGAAGATCAACGTCAACGGCCGAAGCTATTTCCCGGATATCAATGATGCGGCAATTGACTGCACCCTTTGCCGGGCCCAGGAGATGGCGGTATACGTGGAATCGGGCACCCTGGATGCGGGCCTGACCGGCAAGGACTGGATTGCCGAAAACAACTCGGATGTCCGCGTTGTCTCTGACCTGGTATATTCCAAGGTCAGTGCCCGGCCGGCCCGCTGGGTCGTGGCGGTGGCCAGTGATTCGCCCGTAAGAAAAATCGAGGACCTGGCGGGCAAAAAAATCGCCACCGAACTGCTCCAGTATACCCGGCGCTATTTCGCGGAAAAAGGCATTGACGTCAAGATAGATTACTCATGGGGGGCCACAGAGGCCAAGGTGGTCTCCGGGCTGGCAGATGCCGTGGTGGAAATCACGGAAACCGAAAGCACCATCCGGGCCCACGGTCTGCGCGTCATTCACGAGATGATGCAGACCAACACCCAGTTGATCGCCAATCATGCGGCATGGGAAAATCTGGAAAAGCGCAAAAAAATCGAGCAGCTCTCCCTTCTGTTAAAAGGGGCCCTGGTTGCCGAAAAAATGGTCGGCCTGAAGATGAACGTCCCGGAATCCGGACTGGACAAGGTCGTTTCCCTGTTGCCGAGTCTTAACGCACCCACCATTGCCCGGCTTTACCACAGTGAGTGGTATTCGGTGGAAACCGTGGTCAGTTCGGACACGGTCCGGGATCTGATCCCGGTCTTAATGGAAAACGGCGCCGAAGGCATCATCGAATATCCCCTGAACAAGGTGTTATAGATCAAACTTGATGGCTTCGTAAAAAGCGGTTTATCCCGTTAGGGCGGTATTTGTGCAACAAAGGAAATCCATAAGCATCTTGGCTGATCGGCGGCGCGAAAAAGGGTTTCCTCGGAAGTTCAAAAAATGTTCTGTCCGCCAAGTAATAAAAATATAACATTTTGATTTTACTTAATCACTTAACACTTAACCACTTAACCACTTAACCACTTAAAACTTTCTTTGTGAAAATCAAATCCGCCACATTTGAAAAAAGCGCTGCCCGGGCGGACCAGTATCCGCCCGCGGCGCTTCCCGAAATCGCGTTTGCCGGCCGTTCCAATGTAGGCAAGTCAAGCCTGATCAACACCCTGCTCAACCGCAAACACCTGGTCAAAACCAGCGGAACGCCCGGGAAAACCCGGTTAATCAACTTCTTTATCATTAACAGCGCCTTTTCCTTCGTGGATCTGCCCGGTTACGGCTATGCCCGGGTACCGGCATCGGAACGAAAGCATTGGGGGAAAATGATCGAGACTTATCTGCGCACCCGGCCGACCCTCAAAGGCGCTGTCGTGCTCCAGGACATCCGGCGGATGCCCGGCGAAGAGGAAAACGAACTGCTCGATTTTCTCGGGCATTACAATCTTCCGGCGATTTTTGTCCTCACCAAGGCGGACAAGTTTTCCAATAACAAGCAGACGGCCCGGGCCAGAAAAATCCGGGAGGCAATGGGCCTGGAGGCGGATGAAGTCGTGTGCTTTTCGGCAAAATCCCGCCAGGGCGTGGATACGCTCTGGGAGATGATCGCCGGACTGCTCGAATCCGAAACCGAAAACATTCAGACGAAATGACAGAATCAATTAAAAATACAGAACAATCTTTTCGATCCGGATTTGCGGTAATTACCGGCGCGCCCAACGTGGGCAAGTCGACCCTGCTAAACCGGATGATCGGCGAGAAAATCTCCATTACCTCCGCTAAGCCGCAAACCACGCGAAACCGTATTGCCGGCATTGCTCACGGGTCCGGATTTCAGATCGTTTTTATAGACACCCCGGGCATCCACGACAGCGAACGCATTTTTAACCGCAGAATCGTGGACGTGGCCCTGGCTGCAATGGACGAAGGCGACTTGATCCTGGTTATCGCCGATGCTTCCAGCCCGGACCCGGCTTCCGAAACGCTCATTTTGGAAAAGCTGCAAAAAAAGGCCAAAATCCCGGCGATTCTGGCACTAAACAAGGTCGACCTGGTGGAAAAGCCCCGGCTGCTGACACAGATTGACCAGTGGGCAAAAACCGCGGCGTTTTCTGAAATCGTGCCGGTTTCGGCAAAAACCGGCCTACAGGTACCCGAACTGCTTTCGGCCATGGCCGGGTACCTGCCGGAGGGCCCGCCCTATTATCCAGACGACGCCATCACCGACGTGCCGGAGCGGTTCATTGTCGCCGAGATGATCCGGGAACAGGTCTTTGCCCGCACCGGAGAGGAAATTCCCTATGCCACGGCCGTGACCATTGAAAGCTTTTCCGAGGACGAAGCCGCCGGCCTTGTTCGGATTCATGCAGCCATTCACGTGGAACGCAATTCCCAGAAAGGCATCATCATCGGCAGGCACGGCCAGATGCTCAAGGCCGTGGGAACGGCCGCGCGCGCAGACATCGAGCATCTTCTGGGAACGAAGGTGATGTTAAAGCTCTTTGTCCGGGTGGAGAAAAACTGGAGCAAAAATCCCAAGGCGATCCGCAAACTCGGCTACTGATGATTCTTTCGTTTCATCCCTGCTATGTCGGCGACGAAAACCGCCTGTGCGCCGGGCGCGACCCGGATGACCAGGACCGGGCACGGATGCGCGCCGCCCGCGCCGTAATTCTGCCGCAGGGCTGCCGGCGCACGCTTTTTGATGCGGCGGCGGCCAATTGCGCCCGGGTATTTCCCGATTACCATGCCCGTTTTGCCTGGCCGGAAAAAACCGGCCAGATCCGGCTCTTCCGTAACTGCGGGCTGCCCCATCCGCACACGGCCGTTTTTGACGCTCTTGCGCAATACCGGCGCTGCCACTCAGCCGGGCGGCTGCCGGCGGGTTTTGCCCCGCCCTTTGTATTCAAGTACAACGGCGCCGGAGAAGGCGATAATGTTTGGCGGGTGGAAGACCTACAGCAGCTTGAGCATCTGCTGTCCATGTCTGAAAACCGGGAAAGCACAGGGCAGTACGGATTTTTGATACAGGAATACATCGATACCGGAGGGTGTTGCCTGCGGGTGGCGGTCATCGGGGATACGCTCATATCTTACTGGCGCATTCAGCAGACACCGGAAAATTTCCGTGCAGCAGCCGCCCTGGGCGCGGAAATTGATCATTGCGCATTTCCGGCTCTCCAGGCTGCCGGAAAACAACTGGTGCGCCATTTGTGTGCGCAAACCGGCATCAACCTGGCGGGAGTGGATTTGATCTTTTCAGAAACCGATCCCGCCCGGGGACCGCTGCTGCTGGAGATTAACTATTTTTTCGGCCGGCGGGGGCTCGGCGGATCAGAGCGGTTCTACGAGCTGCTTTGCCGGGAAATTGACCGCTGGATCACAAAAACGGGATAATCCATGTACGTCGCAGATGAAGCGGAAATCCGGAGGGAAAAGGCAAAAGCCCGCGAGCTGCGGGCAAGCCAGTGGTGGAAACGCAAGTGCGCAAAGGGCGTTTGTCACTACTGCGGCCGCCAGGTGCCGCCGAAAAAACTGACCATGGATCACATCGTGCCGATTGCCCGCGGCGGGAAAAGTACCCGCAGCAACGTGGTGCCGTGCTGCAAGCACTGCAACACCCGGAAAAAAGCACAACTCCCCATGGAATGGACGGACTGAGTCTTAATCAAAGTCTCCCAGGGGCCGGTCAAAAGTATATCTGCCCGGGGCAATCACCAGCAGTTCGAATGACGGGCCGACATTTTTCCCCAGGGCGGAAAACGGCAGAGAAACCACGAACGTGGCTGATCCGAAAACAGTGGAGGCCAGGGCCAGCGGCCGGATAAAGAAAAAATCAGCAGCCATGGATGCGCCGTCCGGTCGGCTGTCCAGCTTGTAGTCGCCTGAGGCGGCGGTTGCCGTCGCGCTTAGCGGACCGGCAATGAATGCCGCAATCAGGATGAGAAAAATCAAACGTTTTACAAGAAGCATGACATCCTCCTTATTTTATTCCGGGTCGTAAAAAGCCTCTCTTGCGTTCTTTGCTCCCATCCCAAAGGTCCCCTGACTTGACATCCGGCCCGATTCGGATATAAAGAAAGAACGAAAAGACAACTGTATATTACGCCATTGGCGCCCCGGAGTCAATTTTTTTCTAAAAATTTCAGACATAACGGCACCGCCAACAAAGCTCAAAAACCGCTTTGCCGCGTCCGTAAAACATAACTAACTGATTTCTTAAAACTTAACGCACTTACCACTTAACACTTTTTACCGGATCTGCATGCTCAGAGAAATCGCCATAAAGAATTTTGCCATTATCGACGATCTGCGGGTCTGCTTTGAGCAGGGATTAAATATCCTCAGCGGCGAAACCGGGGCGGGAAAATCCATCATCATCACCGCCCTGAACACCCTTCTGGGCAGCCGGGCCGATGCCTCCATGATCCGGACCGGTGCAGAAACCGCCGAACTCGAGGCCCTTTTTGACATGGACCCAGACGGCCCGGCAGCCGCAGTCCTGGCCGAACAGGGCCATGACCCGGCGGAAGAACTCATCATCCGCCGCATCCTGTCTAAAAACAACCGCCACCGGGTCTACATCAACGGCAAGCTGGCCACCATGCAGCTTCTTGCCCGGGTTACGGAAAACCTGGCCGGGATCTCGGGCCAGCACGAACACCAGCGCCTGCTCAGGGAATCCGAGCATTTGCGCATCCTGGACCAATTTACCGGGCTGGAGCGCTTGCGCAGTCATCTCCATGACTGCTATCATGAAATACTGCCCCGGATCCGGCGCCTCGAAGAGTTAAAGGCCCAGAAAACAGAGCAGGCCGAGCGCATGGAGCTGCTCAATTTCCAGAAGCAGGAAATTGAAGACGCCGGGATTTGTCCGGGCGAGGACACCGAGCTTCAGCAGACCCGAAAGCGGCTGAAACACGCCGAATCCCTGTATCAAACTGTGGGCGGAGCCGTCGAGGAGCTCTACAACCGGGAGGGGGCGGTTGCCGAAAGACTAAAGGCAATCCAGAAAGACATTGAAAAGGCAGCCGAAATCGACCCGGGATTGGCTGAAACCACAGAAGCCCTCACAGAAGCCGCTATCCGAATCGAGGACACCGTGGATCACCTGCGCGGCTACATTGACGGGATTGAATTTGATCCAGCGCGCATTGAGGAACTCGATGCCAGGATCGACACCATCAACCGCCTGAAAAGAAAATACGGCGCATCCATTGAAGAAATTCTTGAATACCGGGACCGGATTGAAGCCGAGCTTTCTGATATCGAAAACATCGACGACCGGATCGCAGAGACTGAGGCCGCCCTTACCGATGCCCGACAGCGTCTCTGCGAGCTTGCCGCCGAGCTTTCACAAAAGCGGCGGGCTGCGGCAGAAGACCTGGCAGGCAGAATGGAGGCCGAACTCGAATCCCTGAAAATGGGCAACACCAGTTTTACGGTGAGCTTCCGGGACAACCCGCCCCAGCCGGACACACCGGACTGGCTTTGCATGGACGGCAAGGCTGTAACAGAGCGCGGCACCGAACAGGCCCTGTTCATGATCGCCCCGAATCTGGGCGAATCTCCAAAGCCGCTTTCCCGAATCGCCTCGGGCGGGGAGCTATCCCGGGTGATCCTGGCGCTAAAGGCGATCCTGGCAGACACCGAACCCGTGGAAACCGTGGTATTTGACGAAGTGGACGCGGGCATCGGCGGCGAGGTGGCCGAGGTGGTCGGGAGAAAACTTGCCGGTCTCGCCGGGCAGAACCAGGTCATCTGCATTACCCACCTAGCCCAGATCGCCAAGTTCGGAAACCAGCACTTCCGGATCACCAAGTCCGTTGACCAGGGCCGCACCGCCACCCGGATCGACCGGCTGGACGAACCGGGGCGGGTGGAGGAAACCGCCCGCATGATCGGCGGCGAAGCCATTACGGAAACCACCCGCGCCCATGCCCGGGAACTGCTCAAAGATTCACAGGAAGGGTAATCCGAGCCCCGCAAATCCCGAGGAATGTAGCGCAACGCAGATATTGGAGTTCCAGGGAAACATGTTTTTTTCGGTCTTGCGAAATTGAACGCCGTTGCCCTGACGGCGGTGCGGAAAAGCGGGTTTCCGAGCGGAAATCGAGGCTCGCAGAGGCTCCTGGAGCGAGGAAACGCATTTTCCGCGCCGCCGATCAGCCAAGGTGCTTACGGATTTCCTTTGTTGCAAAAATACCGCTCCGGCGGTGTAAATTGCTTTTTACGAAGCCATCAGAATTTCAGGCCGGTTTCCAGAAACGGACCGGAAAAATCCACATCCAGATCCAGATCATCCTCCTCGATATCATAGGTGTCATACCGGTATCCGCCGGAGACAAA
>JAIPES010000015.1 GCA_021737045.1 Desulfobacteraceae bacterium
CCCGGGGTCAGGCCCAGGGCCGTCTTGACCCGGTCGCGCAAGTTGGCGTGCAGGTCCGGATTTTCGTGGAAAAACTTCTTGATGTTCTCCCGGCCCTGGCCCAGGCGCTGGCCGTCATGGGAATACCAGGAACCGCTTTTTTCAATGACCCCTGCCTTGACCCCCATATCCAGCAGATCGCCTGCAGCAGAGATACCTTCACCGTACATGACGTCAAACTCGGCTTCCTTAAACGGCGGGGCCAGCTTGTTTTTGACCACCTTGGCCTTGGTGCGGTTGCCCATCACCTCCTGGCCCTCCTTGATGGAACCGGTCCGGCGCACCTCGATTCGCACCGAAGAATAGAATTTCAGGGCGTTGCCGCCGGTGGTGGTCTCGGGATTGCCGAAAACCACCCCGATTTTCATCCGAATCTGGTTGATAAAGATCAGGGAGGTGTTGGTTTTGGAAATGGTGCCGGTGAGCTTGCGCAAAGCCTGGGACATGAGCCGGGCCTGCAGGCCCATGTGGGAATCGCCCATTTCCCCCTCGATTTCCGCCCGGGGCACCAAAGCGGCCACCGAATCGATAACCAGGATGTCCACGGCCCCGCTTCGCACCAGCATGTCAGCGATTTCAAGGGCCTGCTCCCCGGTATCCGGCTGGGAAACCAGCAATTCATCGGTATTGACTCCGAGCTTTTTGGCATAGGCAGTGTCCAGAGCGTGCTCGGCGTCCACAAATGCGGCAATGCCGCCCTGCTGCTGGGCCTCGGCCACGGCATGCAGGGCAAGAGTGGTTTTGCCCGAGGCTTCGGGCCCGTAGATCTCGGTGACCCTTCCCCGGGGAATGCCCCCGATGCCCAGGGCCAGGTCCAGGGCAATGGAACCGGTGGGGATTGCCGGTATGTCTATGATGGTATTGCTGCCCAGCTTCATGATCGATCCCTTGCCGAACTGGCGCTCGATCTGACCGATGGCTGTCTGCACCGCCTTTTCCTTGTCCATGGACTTGCTCATATCCGCCTCCTGAAGGATGTGTCATGCTCCTTGCCTGAAAACAAAGATCCCGGCGTTTGTGCCGGTGACAATCATTTTTTGCAAGGCTGCAAAATGGATTTCGTGTGTTTGTTGAAAAATATATTAAACCATGGGGTCCGCGTCCAGCCCGTGGCCGGAAATCACCCTGTAGACCGGGCCTTTCGGGGTCAGGGTGCTTTCAAACAATTGCACGGATTGTATTTCAAAAGGGCCGGCACAAAAATCGCCGAATTGTTCAATGGCATCTGCAACACCGGCCGGATCGGGCTTTGCCTTAAACCGGCCCAGGGTCAAATGCCCGGTAAATTCCCGGTGTTCCCTTTCAAATTCCAGTTCGGCCATTTTCTCTTCCACGGTCTGCTGCAAACATGCCAGCTCTTGGGTCTGTCCCCCGATTCCGGTCCACATGACCCTGGGCCTGCGAATGCCGGGAAACACCCCAAGCCCCCGGGCGTCTATGCACATTCTGGAAAAACCGGAAACCGCATCTGCTGTGGCAGCAGAAACCGCTTTTACAGCCGAAGCCGGCACAGGGCCCAAAAATTTCAGTGTCAGATGAATGTTTTCCGGGGCCGTGTATTTCATTTTCAGGCCGGATTTTCGGAGCCGCGCCTGCAGATCGGCCAGGGCAGCTGTCACTTCTCCGGGCAGGCTCACGGCGATAAAGGCCCGCACAAAATCATCCGTTTGCGCTTGTGTCCGGCCCTTTTGGGTATTTTTTTCACTCATGGGCATCCAGGGCCTCTTACCCGAAGCCGCCTGGCAACACGGCCAGGGCTGCTGCCAGAATCACCCGGCAGATCAGACCTGCGGCCACGTCATCAATGACCACCCCCAGGCCGCCGTCAAACCGCCGTTCCAGCCACCCCACGGGAAAGGGCTTTATGATGTCAAAAATCCGAAACAGCACAAACCCGGAAACCGCCAGGGGCCAGGACAGGGGAAGCCCCACAAAAACAACCACCATGCCCGCAATCTCATCAATTACAATGGCTCCGGGGTCTTTTTGCCCCATCACGACCTCGGCCCGTCCCGCAGCCCAGACAGCGGCTGCAATCACGGCCAATGCCAGCACCACGGCATAGCCGGTGTGCATCTGCGCCATGACCCAGTACAGCAAAAGGCCCGGAAGCGATCCGAACGTGCCCGGGGCAAAAGGGATTTTGCCGATATAGCCGCCCGTGGCCACGGCCACGGACAATTTGGAGATAAAATTCATTTGTTTCTATAATCTGCAGCCGTATGTGTCAAGGCATTGTTCATTGACGCTTTTGGCTCCCGTCATGGGCAAAACAGGCCAGAGCCGATTCATAGACCGTGCGCAAAGCAACATTGCAGGCCTCTGCCGCACGGCGACAGGATTCATACTCAGGCGCGATGCGCCAGCCGCCTTCCGGGGTCTTGACCTGCTTGGCCGCAATATCGCCATAGGGGGTTGTGACCACAACAGCCCTGCGGTCCAGAACCCGGCGTGAAACCGGGTAATAGCGAACCCCGATGGCGCTGGTCTCGCTTAAAATCCGGGACATCAGGTCCTGTTGGCAGGCGCTGTCACACAGCACCTGCAGCAGCACCCCTGGCCTGCCCTTTTTCATGTAAACCGGTATCATATAAACATCCCGGGCGCCGTCTTCAAACAACCGGTCTGACACATAAGTGTAAATCTCGGGATTCATGTCGTCAATGCAGGTTTCCACCATGACCATGGCATCCGCCCCGTCATCCGGGCTGCTGCCGGTGATGATGCGCAGGACATTGGCGCGCGCCTCCAGGTCCCGGGAGCCTGCGCCGTAGCCGGTATTTTCCACCACCATGTCGCAAACCGGACCGAACTCCCGGGCAAGGGTGGTAATAATGGCCGCACCCGTGGGGGTTACCATCTCAAAGGGGATTGGAGAGCCGTATACCGACACCCCTTTTAACAGGGCTGCGGTTGCCGGCGCCGGCACTGGCAGGGTGCCGTGGCTGCAGGTGACCGTGCCCGAACCCAGGGGCAGGGGCGAGGCAAAGACCTTTTCAATGCCCAGGTAATCAATGCCCATGGCCGTTCCCACCATGTCCACAATGGCATCCACTCCGCCCACTTCGTGAAAATGAACCCGGGCCTTTTCGCATTCGTGAATTTTGGCCTCGGCTTCGGCCAGCCGATCAAACATGGCCAGACTCATCCGCCTGACCGGCTCGGCCAGACGGCTTTGGGCGATCATCTGTGATATGGCTTGGTAATCGCGTTCCGGTCCGTTTTCCACCCCGACACTGACAGATGTGGCCGAAATGCCGCAGCGCTTCACGCGCCGGGCCGTGAGTTGGAAATCATCCAGCCCCAGCTGGTCTTTGAGATTCCGGGCCAGCCAGTCCATAGGCACGCCCAGCTCCGCCAGGGCCCCAAGGGTCATATCCCCGCTGATGCCCGAAAAACAGTCAAAATAGGCAATCATGGACGATAATCCCCGTGGGCGTGCAGGGCGATGATCTCGGTGAGCAGTTCAACGGTGCGGGCCATGTCATCAACGGCAATGTTTTCCCGGACCGTATGGATTTCACGCATGCCCGTGCCGATCACCCCGGTCGTAATGCCCTTGCCGAAAAAAATATTGGCATCCGCCCCGCCGCCGGTGCGGCGGCAGGCCAGCTCCCGGTCCAGGCGGGCCGCGGCGGTCTTGGCCATGCGCACCACTGCATGTTCTTCCGGGATATGCGTGCTTGGAAATTCGTTTGTCAGGTCAACTGTGACCCGGGGCACGTCTTGTCCGTCCTGCTCCCGGGGCCAGGTGCGGGCCTGGGCATCAAAGGCATCCAGGATTTTGCGGGTCACCGCCTCCAGCTTTGCCGGATCATGACTTCTGACCTCGCCTTTGATCCTGGCGGTCTCTGGAACAATATTGGTGGCCCCTTCGCACTGAAACACCCCGATGTTGGCGGTGGTTTCCTCGTCGATGCGGCCGAGCTCCAGAGAGGCAATGGCCCGACTGGCAAGCACGATGGCATTGATCCCTTTTTCAGGTTCAGCCCCGGCATGGGCGGCTTTTCCGTGGACTGCCAGTTCAAAGTGGTTGGCGGTGGGCGCCCGGGTGATAATGGTTTCAGTGTCCGCCGTGTCCAGGGCATAGCCGTATTTTGCCGAAATCAGGCTAAAATCCAGGTTCTTGGCGCCCTGCAGCCCAATTTCCTCGCATATGGTAAACACCAGATCCAGGGGACCGTGATCCCTGTTGTTTTCATGCAGGGACAAAACGGTTTCAATGATGATGGCCAGCGCGCTTTTGTCATCTGCGCCCAGCACGGTTGTGCCGTCGCTGTAAAACACCCCGTCAACAAACCGGGGTTTGACCCCCCGGCCCGGCTCCACCGTGTCCATGTGGGCATTTAACATCAGGGGAGGCACATCCCGGCTGCCGGCAATCCGCAAAATCAGGTTGCCGGTATCGCTTCCGGTGTGGCGGCCCGCATCATCGATAAAGACCTCCGGGTTTAAGGGTTCGAGCATTTTTCGGATTTCACGCGAGACCCGGCCCTCTTCCCGGGAGACGGAATCAATGGATACAAGGGTTTTAAAGGTTTCTGCCAGCCGTTTTTTGTTGACCATTGCACAATCACCCCAAAGATGTTATTGACAAAAAATACACAATCACTATTGTTTTCCTGATCCATGCGGAAGTGCGCAGCTCACTGGTGGGGCTCCCGGACTTCAAATCCGGTGTGGGGCGTTAAAACCGTCCCGGGTGGGTTCGATTCCCATGCACTTCCGCCATTTTTATTATTTTCAGCAAGTTAACTTTCCAAGCCCATCTGATTTTTCCCGGCTTCTTCTCCCAGACCTATATCAGGGTTTGCCAAACTTGGCAAGCATACCCGTGCCCGGCCGGCTGTGGCGTATCCAAAGCGCACAATTGAAAACATTGCTATGCTCCCTTGAATATCGATATACGGAAAACCCATATCCCCCGAAATACCGGTTCAATTATAAAATCCGTTTTTTTTGGACAAACAACCACGGCACACCAGGTAACAAAAAAATCTTTTGGCCTTAATTTTTTCGTCATGCATCCGAAAAGAGCCCTTAATGATTTCACAAGGAAATAATATCCTGATTTTAACAGAAAAGCGGTTTCACGAAATGCCAAACAAAAAGGAGGCAAACGAGATGAAGGCCAAATCATTGAGGTTCAAATTAATCGCCGGCGGAATACTGGTGGTGTTAATTCCGTTGCTGGCGGTTGGATATTTTGCCGTTACCCGGGCATCAGAGGCGCTGCAGAGCCTTGGCCGGGAACAGGTCGTCAATTTATCCAAAGATCTGTCCAGCATGACGGATTTGGTGCTCAAGGAAGAACTCAAGCTGAGCACAGAAATTGGTTCGGATGCAAGATTGCAGGAATCCGTATCCGCAGTGGTTGAAACAGGGAGGCAAAATGCGGCCACTGAAGTGCAATTATTGGATAAAAGACTTTCCGGCATAATGACGTCCATAGGTCATGATTATGAAGCCATCTTTTTGGCCGATCCCAAAGGTGTTATTTATTCAGATGGCAACAAAGGCGCATACCGGGATGTCTCCATTGCTGACAGACCTTATTTCCAAAAAGCAAAGAACGGAAAAACCCTGGTCGGCAATCCCATAAAATCAAAGGTCACGGGCGATGTCGTGGTGCCGGTGGCCAGCCCGGTCCAGAACCCAAATGGCAAATTTGCAGGTATTGTTGCATTAATTGTTAAAATTGATTTTATCGCGGAAAAAATTACTTCTGTCAAAATCGGCGAAACCGGATATCCTTTTTTGGTGAATCAGAAAGGGCTGATTCTCGTCCATCCGAATGAAACCCTTATCCTGGAGACAGATATAACCCAGCTGCCTGGCATGGAAGACATTGCCCGGGCGGCAACAAACGGTCAAACAGGGGTGAAAAACTACATTTACAAAGGGGACAAAAAGATCGGGGGTTTTGCGCCCGTGGGCCTCACCGGATGGAGCGTTGTAACCACCCAGACAGCTGATGATTTCATGGGAACGGCCAATTCCATTCGCAATTTCATGACAATCATGACCGTTGTTTTCCTGGGCGCCACAATGCTGATTGTCATATTTTTCTCCAACGGTATCAGCCGTCGGGTGATGAATATCGTGGACAGTTTAAACAGGGGTTCCGAGCAGGTCGCTTCAGCCTCCGGCCAGGTGGCCTCCACCAGCCAGTCCCTGGCGGAAGGATCCAGTGAACAGGCCTCAAGCCTTGAAGAAACATCTTCCTCCCTAGAGGAGATGGCGGCACAGACCCGTCAAAACTCCCAAAATGCGGATCAGGCGGACAATGCAGTCAAGGAGACTTCCAAGGTTGTTGAAAACGGGGTCTCATCCATGGAGAGAATGAATTCAGCCATCAATGAGATTAAGGAGTCTTCCAACGAAACCTCAAAAATTATAAAAACCATTGATGATATTGCTTTCCAGACGAATCTGCTGGCACTTAACGCCGCAGTGGAAGCTGCGCGTGCAGGCGAAGCCGGCAAGGGCTTTGCCGTTGTTGCCGAAGAGGTCAGAAACCTGGCCCAGCGAAGCGCCGAGGCCGCCCAGAACACATCCCAGCTTATTGAAAAATCTCAGGAAAACGCCAACAATGGCGTCAGCGTTGCCGAGGAAGTCGCCATGCAGCTCAATTCTATCAAGGAAAGCTCGGCCAAGGTCAATACCTTGATTTCAGAAATTGCCGCCGCCTCAAAGGAGCAGACCCAGGGCATCGAACAAGTCAATGTTGCGGTTTCCGAAATGGACAAGGTTGTTCAGCAAAATGCCGCGGATTCCGAGGAATCGGCCAGTGCCGCCGAAGAACTTTCATCTCAGGCCACAGAGATGGAAAAAATGGTTGCCGAACTGGAAGCGGTGGTGGCAGGCAGCGCTGCCGGGTCAAGCAACCGGTCAGAAGATTCCCGGCAATCCAAGGCCAGGGTTGGCTCCAAAAAACAGTCATCGCATCAGCCGGAAAACAGGCAGCAGAAACAAACCACCAAAAGGCTTGCCGGAAAATCCAGATCAAACAATGCAGATCAGGTAATCCCGTTAGACGATAATGATTTCAAAGAATTCTGATACCTGCAAAAACAATAAATGCAAACAGGGCGGTCTGACAGGACCGCCCTTTGATGAACCGGAGGCAACATGAACAATCAGGCAGCAGAAAACTCCGCGGAGATGTCCGAACTGTCCGGAAAATACCTGACTTTTCATCTCGGGGATGAAGGCTACGGCCTGGAAATCCTAAAAGTTCAGGAAATCATTGGCATGCTGGAAATTACAAAGATCCCCCAAACCCCGAATTATGTAAAGGGTGTCATCAACCTGCGGGGCAAAGTCATACCCGTAATTGACCTGCGCCTCAAATTCGGCATGCCGGAACAGGAATTGACGCGGAAAACATGTATTATCGTGGTCCAGGTCCAAAAAAATGACACTGCCCTCATTATCGGCATTGTCGTGGACGAAGTCTCCGAGGTCCTGAATATATCCGGAGGACAAATCGAGGCGGCACCGTCGCTGGGCATGCAGGTAAACACCCATTTCATCCTTGGCATGGCCAAAACGGAATCGGCTGTCAAGATTCTTCTGGATATCGACAAGGTCTTATCCGCCGAAGAAATGAATGCCCTGAGCCATGCCAGCGGATAAACAGAAATAACAGGCGGGTTGTTAAAACCACCCCGGATCAACCGGGTTCAGGAACGCAGCACATGGTAGCAGACCACGGGATCCAGCTTGTTTTTCACGTGGACCTGCCCCCGGCATTCAAACGCGAAATTCTCCGTGTTGGCCAGATAGGTCTGCTCGCCAATGATGATCTCACCGCCGGCGGCCATCTGCTCAAGCCTGGCCGCCACGTTGACACAATCACCGATTACAGTGTAATCCATCCGGTTGGCCGATCCGATATTTCCGATAATGGCCGTTCCCGTGTTGATCCCGATGCCGAGTTCAAAATATTCCAATCCGGCAGCCATTCGACGCCGCCGCATGGCATCGGTGGCCGCCTGGATTTCAATGGCGGTGCGAATGGCATTTGCCGGCGCATTGCCATCTGTGTCCACCAGGCCGAATACGGCGATCAGCTGATCCCCCACGAACTTGTCAAGCAGGCCGTTGTTTTTAAAAATAATATCCACCATGACGCTGAAATACTCGTTTAGCATTTCCACCACCTCTTCTGCGGCCATACGCTCTGCAATGGTGGTAAATGAACGAATATCGGCAAACAGCACAGTGACATTGCGCCGCTCGGTTTCCAGAAAAACCCCTTCCTTGAGGTTAATGAGCTTTTCCACGAGGTTGTTTCCCACATACCGGCTCAGGCGGTTTCGCAATTGCTCTTCACGCTTGCTGCGCTGATAAGACAGGGCCAGATCCCTGGCATAGACCATCAACTGGGTGGCCTGCTGCTGATTTTTGCGATTTAATTCTTCAACCTGCTTTTGCAGCAAATGGAAACAACCCGCAATGTCGGATAACTCCCGGTCCGCACGCAGTTCTGCCAACTCCGCTTCTCCCCCCTGCCCGGCCCGGCCGGCAGCCTGCATGAGTTCCCGGATCTGGGATGCCAGCCGGCACAGCAAGATATAACCGGAAACCATGCTTGCCAAGGCCAGAGGCAGCACCCAGAGAAGATCCCCGGCCGGATCAGGGGACAGCCGAAATAAGAGAAAAAGCAACAGAAGAACGGGGAAGATGGCCATGAGCACAGCCGCCGCCCGGATTCGGCCGACAGCGCTCAGGTAATTTTTCCGATTCCGCCGGTTCATTCAGGGCATCCGTTTTCTTCAGGCGCTATGCGCTGAAAATCAAATGCATGGTGAAAACAAACAGCAATGCCCTGAAGGCCGTCATCGGGGTTGGCGCCGCAGGCCTCCGGGCAGTTGATGCGCACCACGCTTGCCTGGTTTCGGATGCAGGCCTGCACGTCTTCTGCGGCATCGAGCATAATGGCCACATCTATATCCTGGCCCACGTGATAGCGGTCCGGAAAACCGGACAAAAACAATGCGCCGCTGCCTGATACGTCCTGCAGGCGAGTGATTTCCTTAAAAGGGCGGCTGTGGGAATCTTTTCCGGAAATCCGTACCGGGAAGGTAATCTGGTAGCGATCAAAAGAGCGCTTATCAAAACTGCTGTCCGGGTCCGGCACCTGAGGGGACAACTGTTTTGGCCGGGTTCCGGGCAGAATCCGCCGGACAAGTCCCCGCAAACGCGTTTTCAGGGAGTCAAGCAACGGATCGGCTTCCTTTTTTTAAATCTCAGGGCATCAGGTGATGCACACCCGGCGCACCTCGCTCATATCCGTGAATCCGGCAAACATCTTTGCAATGCCGTCCTGAACCAGAGTGGTCATACCCTCCTGGCTTGCCTGGTTGAAAAGCTCTTCAGCACTGGCCTGCCGCTTGATCATCCGCTTGATCTCCTTGGAGCCGTCCATGAGTTCATGGATACCCATCCGGCCCTTGTAACCGCTGCTGCACTGTTCACAGCCTTTGGGCTTGTAGATGGTCAGATCCTCGGACCAGGTAATACCGGTTTGGTCAAATGCATCCTCACCGTAGATTTCAACAATCTCATCAAATTCCTCCCGGGTGGGATGATAAGCCTCCCGGCAGTTGGGGCACAGGCGGCGCACCAGGCGCTGAGCCAGCACACAGATAAAAGCATCGGAAAAATTCAGAGGATTTAACCCCATGTCCAGAAGCCGGGTCACGGTTTCCGGGGCACTGTTGGTATGCAGGGTGGAAAACACAAGGTGACCGGTCAGGGATGCCTCGACACCAATGGAAGCGGTTTCGTAATCCCGCATTTCACCGACCATGATAACATCCGGGTCAGCTCTGAGAAACGAACGCATGATACGGGCAAAATCCAGCCCGATCTTTTTATGCACCTCCACCTGGCGCAAGCCCTGCTGGGTAATTTCCACCGGGTCTTCAGCGGTCCAGATCTTGCGCTCGGGAGTATTGATGTGATGCAGTGCTGAATGCAGGGTTGTGGTTTTACCCGAACCTGTGGGCCCGACGCACAGAACCAGCCCATAAGGCTTGGAAATACCCCGCCGCATGACTTCAAGATTGCGCTCGGTCATGCCCATCTCGTTGATTTTCATGGCGCCGGCTGAAGCCAGGATACGCATCACCGCATCTTCAAGGCCTCCGGCTGTGGGCAGGGTGGCCACACGAAGTTCAAACTGCGGCACGCCCCGCCGCCGGAATTTGATTTTTCCATCCTGGGGCATGCGCCGTTCAGCAATATCGAGCCCGGCCATAATCTTGATACGGGACAACAAGGCATTGGCAAAGGTATTGGGTACTTCCAGAAAGTCCTGGCATACCCCGTCTATGCGGAAACGGATCTTGGTACGCCGGGTGATGGGCGAGGGTTCCACGTGAACATCCGAGGCGTTTTTCCGGAATGCGGTGATCAGGGCCTGATCCACCAGCCGGACCACCTTGCCGGAGGCCTCGGTATAGGCTTCAAAGTCTTCTTCATCATCTTCTTCTTCTTCGAATTCAATTTCCGGCAGATTTTCAAAGGCCTCAGCAGTGGAAAGGCTTTGCTGTTCAGACTTGGCTGATTTTTTCCCAACAAAAAAATGATTGATAATGGCTTCAATGTCTTCCTTTATGCCAACGGAGAAGACAAACTTGCTGGTGTTAAACAGGGCCTTGGCATGATCGAGCTTGCGCAGGTCCTTGGGGTCATCGAGCAGAATTTCGATGTGGTCGACTTCCCATTTCAGAGGCACCCATAAGTCCTGGAGCAGAAAGGGCTTTTTCAGGTTGGCCAGAAGTTCGTAGGGCACCTCCATGTTTGAATTGTATTCCTTGAAGGGGCAGTGATAGAAGGCGGATAAGGATTTTCCGATCTCCTCCTTGGGCACCTTGAACTGCTCCATGAGCACCTGCTCCACGCTCTTTTTGAGCTGTTTGGATATGCCCAGGGCCTTCTGGAGCTGATCCGTGGTGACAACCTCATTTCGCAGCAGATAGTCATAGCGGGATTCATACCGCTCGCCCGGTTCCGCGGAAGCCAGCTTTTCCTTGATTTTGGGATAGACCGGATCAATTCCCTGAACGGATTTGTAACACTCAGCAGCCAGTTCCTTATAATCGCGATGCTCAAATGCCAGGCCGAGCTCGTATTTCATGTCCGCCCGGATTTTTTCTGAAAGCTGATTTTCTTCGCCGATGGCATCGACGCGCTCGATGACCTCGGTCGGCGGAAACAAAGCAAAAAGGCACTCCAGCAAATCTGCATAAAACTGGTCTACCGGATAATCGGCTGAAAAAAGCTTTTGATATTCTTTTACCGCTTCCTTGTACAGGCCCAGTTCCTTGAAGGCCGTGGCGCTGTCATAAACCTCGGGGGCGCTTTCCCCGAGGGAAAGCCCTGACTTGATGTGCGAGACGTCTTCGGTGGACAGTTCCTTGGCCACGTCCTGGTCCAGGTCCTCGGCCTCCTGGCTCAGTGAATCGATTTTGCTTTGGATTTCGGCCCTTGTCGCTTCGGTTAAATCAGTGAATGATTCAAGCATATCCCGGTATACGGATATGGCTTCTTCGTATAACCCGTGAGCTTCGTATGCTTCTGCCACCTTTTGCCGGGAGTCGAAACCGGGTTGTTTTTCCACGGTCTCCATGTTTCCATCCTTTTTGATTCGCAAAACAGTACAGGCTGCCGGATCCAAATGCAGCCGCATTCCAACAAAAACAAATGAATCAGGCCTTGCGTCTTTTAAATAGCTGGCCAAACTTTCGGCCCGGCTTCATCCGGTCCAGAGATGGCAGAAGGATCTCGCAATTGAGCCTTACCATTGAAACCGGGGCCAGATCATCGAGCAGCACCAGCACATAGCCCGGCCTGGCCTTCCGGACATACAGGCGCTTGCTGTCAAAAACGAGTTCGGCTTCATTGATCTCGGATAATTCACTGGCAAAAGACGACCAGTCAAACTTGCCAAGGCGCGACTGTTCATCGCCATATCCGGAAGAAAACGCACTGGCCACCACCTGCCCGTCTCCGGCAATGACGATAACGCCGTGGACGCCTTCGATGGTGATAATATCCTTGAAAATATCTTTCATTGCCCTTTCCGTGCACCTGATAACGCATTTGCGTCCCTGCGGAACCGGCTTTTTTTCAAAATTTTAAAACCCCCTATAGAAGCAGATCAATGATCCGGTCCCGGGAAACCTCATGGCTCATCCGTATCACGCTCACCTGGCTGCCTGGCACAATCACCCGCTGGCCCGTGGATTTCTGATTCACATAAACCGCATTGAGCTCTCCGCTGCCGAAAAGTTTTCCGATCCGCGCGGCTTCTTGCAGAAGACCGGCATAACGCTGATCTTCGTATATATCCTCCACTCCGGAAACCTGTCCGAATATGGATTCCAATTTGCCTTGGGACCGCCCTGCAGCAGAAGCGCCGGCGGGAGGGGGCTCTTTGTTGTCTCCTGAACCGGACCGGGAACGATCGGTTGCAGAGGGTGCCGCTGGTTCTTCGGACTGAGTGAAAATGGGGCTGTCGAGTAGAATCTGGTCGTTTGGCGGATTTTCATGGGGCGAAAAATCCGGCCGGTTTTCATCCTTCTGGCGCATGGCATTTAGCAGCATTGACTGAAGGCCCCCGTCGATCAGCTTTTCAGTCACCTGACAAAAATTTTCAATTGTCAGCGACACCCCGGACCAGGAAAGAATTTCATAGGCCGCCTCGTGACCCTGCCGACCGCCCAGGCGGGCATTGATCAACTCCCCGTCCCTGAAAAACAACACGCCCAGCTGATTGCCGGTCTTGCGGGTCACACGGAGGGTGCAGGTCTGGCTTTCCATTTCAATGAGCTGCAGAAATGTTTCCAGGGAAACATTGTGCAGGCTTCCGCCTTCCGCCTGGGTTCTGAGTATCCGGTTGATGCGCTCAATCAGGTCTTCCGTGCTCAAAGGCTTGACCATGTAGTCGCTGGCCCCGCTTTTAAAAACCACCTCCCGGGTCTTCGGGCGATCATAGGCGGTGACAATCATCACCGGAATATCCGGGTAATCCCGGCTGACCCGGTTTACCAGCTCAAAACCATCGATTCCCGGCATCCGCAAATCACTGACCACAGCACTGACGTGGTCTGCGGCCAGTATATCCAGCGCCTCCTGGCCGCTTTCAGTGGTTGCCACTGTAAAAGGCGGGGCGTTTTGGTTCAGTTCCTGCTCCATGAGCTGGAGCCAAACCGCATCATCATCGACTATGAGCACTTTTGGTGTCATGATCACCTATTATATGGATTCCGGCGGCTTTCTCCGCTGCCTGTGCCATTAAAAACCGGCGTTGCGCTACAATCTTATATCAAATGCAGAAGTTTCATCAGCGAATTCCCTGCGCCAGACTTCGAGATTTTTCTGCAGCCGGACCAGCAAACCGTGGCTTTCGGCGATCTCCGTGACACATTCCGCTACTGCGGCTACCAGCTTTTTCTGGTCAGCGTTTCCGGTAAACTGCGCCTTGCCCTCGGCATACCTGAATTCCGCAGCAAACGGATCCAGGAATTCATATTTATCCACCTTTTCCACGAACTTGCGGTTCAGCAGGGTTTCAAAATCGCCTCTGATTTTGCGGTTAGACCGCACCACGGATTCCAGAGCATATAACAACCCTCCCAGCATCTCCATTACCCGGGCCGAATCAATCTTTGCCTCCCGGGAACCGGATTCGGCTTTGCTGCTGTTCCTGGCCCGTTCCGGAGGGGATATTTTGGCGGTCACGGGCTCATCAAGCATCACCCGGCTGACGTTAAAATTGCCGCCATATTCCTTGGACCGCTGAATCAGGTCCTGCCGGTACTGCTCGGAGCGGTCCAGGTTGCCGGCACCATCAGCTGAAGAACCCCCGATGACTTCCCCTTTGTAAATAAACAGCAGGCCGCCCTGTGCGTTTTTGACCTCCACGTCAATATAGCCGGTGAACTTTTCCGCCTCCAGTTTTCGAATCAACCCCTCAAGATTGGTAAACTCGGAGGTCAAATCCGCATACACGACCTTTGACTTCGGCAGATTGGCCCAGAAATAGAGTCGTTCCGGCAGGATTCGATAAACCGAAATCGTAAAATTGTTTCGGCCTGCGCCTTCAACAACGCGCTCAACAGCATCCGTGCCGTGAAAATGCTGTCGCCGGTGGTCCAAAAATCCGTTGACAATGCTTTGCTCGTCAAAAAAAAGCACCGCCTCGGAAACCGGAGACTGAAAATGGACCACGCCGGCACCCACCTCGCCCTGGTAATGTTCAATGAGCTTGGCAATATCAACGTAGTAGCTGTTTAAATTTTCAACAACCGGCTTTTCTCTGGGAATCAGAAACATTTCTTTTTCCACATTGTATTGTTAACGATCTTCAGTTGCGACAATAATACGGCCGCAGGCAAAGCAAACAGGCAATGCGCCGGCACGGGCGGACGCATCGCCCTGATGATCACAATTTGCCCGCCCGGATCCCGGGTTACCTGCGTCTTCTGAGCCGCTCAATGGAAAACCGCAGACTGTCCTGCATCCGGGAAATCGCTTCAGCAAGGCTGCCGATTTCATCTTTGGAACGCACTTCAATCTCGGCTTCCAGATCCCCGACGCTGATGCGGTCAGCCGCCTCGGTCAGGTAGCGAATCTTGCGGGTCAGGCGGTATCCGTAAACAATAATACAAAAACCAATAATCAGAATCGCGCCGCCCAGAATCCCGAGGTTGATATTGCGGGTCTCCATTGTCATCTGCTCGGCACTTTCGCGCAGGCCCTCGGTTCTTTCCGTAAATTCGTCCATGTAGGCGGTGGCCAGCAATGAAAACTTTTTGCCCTCGATGTTGATGGGGGCGATTGCCATGTATTTTTCCCTAAGGTCACCGTCTGTGTCCTTCCACATATATGTCCCGGTGGACTCCTTTCTGCCCCAGGAATTTTCGAGGATCTCCCAGAACCCCTCAAAATACGGGCCCAATGCTTTGCGCAGGGTGTCGGTATTCGGTATGCCGATCAGATTGGGATTGGGGTGCGCCCATATAATGGCGTCACGGTCCGCAGTTTCCTCTTCGATCAAACAGGTGTAACCGCTTTCACCAACGGCCTGAACGGCAATTTGATTGAAAGTGGGATCGTAGCTGAAATCCTCACGTTCAAGCTCGGGATGCGTACGCAGATAAATTTCACACTGAACAGCCACATCCCTGGCTTTTTGAAGCAGCTGCTCCTTACCGGCCTCGGCAACCAATTCGGTGCTCTGATCGGTGATCTCCGTGGTCAGCTTGTCGATCTGCATGTATGAAAAATAGCCCGAAACCGCCATCAGCATAACCGGGATGACCAGAAAGAGGAAAAACATCTTGCCGCGCAGGCCGATCCATCCGCCGGAAGAAGAATCACCCCCTGAATAATCCGAGCCGCCGGCTACAGCCGAAGACTCTTCTTCGCCCGGCTGCCCCAGGGATAGTCCGGCATCTTCCGCATCCTCCGGCGGCGCATCGGCAGTCGCATAGGAAGGTTCGGAGTAGGTTTCCTCTGGCAGTTCCGTGGTTTCCATCAACCTGGACAGCTGAGTCACATGACCGCATTCTCCGCACCGGACACGTATACTTTGGCCTCTATAGCGCTCAAGCTTATCCGGATCCAGATGATAAACCTTTCCGCATTCCTCGCAAATCACCGTCATGATCTATCCTCCTCGGTCAATTGTTGGCAGCATAAAATAAAATCATTTTCCTTTATCTTCAAAGGAATTCTTTTCCTGTTCAGCAAGGCATCAATCCCGGATTATGCCTGGATTTCCCGCAGCTTTTTGACCATGGCCTGCTGAAAGGCCACTTTTCTTTCCTCGCGCAAGATCTGACGGGCCAGCAAGTCCACAAGCTCGGCTGCCCGATGGGCAGGGAACCGGTTGGCCGTCTCCCCCATCTCCCTGATCTCATCTTCGATCACCACGTCCGCAATGGGCCCCATGGCCCGGGAAAGCTGGGAAGAAAGAAATTTCATAAAATCCCGGTCAAGCACGGGCATGCTTTCTTCGGCCACTTCACAGAGTTTGAGCTGATGAAGCTTCTGGACCACGGTGCGCAGCTCCTTCATGCTCATCTGCAGAGACTGGGAGACTTCGCTCAGCCTTTTTTTACCGTCGAGTTCCATGAGAACCTGCAGCATCTGGCTGTCAAGGGAGACCTCGCCCTGATCGGCCCGCAGGCTTCGTTTTAATACCATCCTGGAAATATCACCTGAAAAAACAGTTGTCATGCAATGCCTCCGTTTCGAAGGAAGAGGTTTTCATTCCCTGAGTTACGCACCGAGATTCTTGATGATTTGCTGGATGACCTGCAGTTCCGACTTGATGGTTTTCCTCAGCTCTTCAACGATGTAATCCAGGGCCTCCTGATTTTCCAGCACGGCCGCAGGCCTGTTCCCCGTGCTCCCGGAAACCTTTTGACTCCCGGCTGATTCCGGGGAAAGCACCCGCTTCTTGAATTCCTTGAATCTTTTGACATCCGCGGAAAGCAGGCGTTTTTTCTCTTTTTCCGGCATTTCCGAACGGGCCAGAACAGTTTCAAAGTTTTTGAACACATCTGCCACAAAACCAATGGCCTCCGGATGCGCCTTGGCCTTTTTGGCCTTGATGTATTTGCCAACAGCCTCCTGGAGCTTTAAAAACATGGAAAGGGTTTTGTCGTCCTGGTAGGTTTCCTGCAGCCGGCGAATCTCTTTTAAAAACGCCCCCATGCTTTCGTCTGAAATCTCCCAGTCAATACCGGCCACCAGCGCTCTAAGCTCCCGGACAGGGGAATTTTGCTCATCAAACCCGGCATCCTCGTCTTCGCCAAACATCTCCTCGAGCCGGCTGGAAACTTCTTCGCCCAGGCCCTCATCATCTTCCGTGCGATTCAATGATTTTCCTCCTATTGCAGTTTTTTCCGCAGGGAACTGACAGTCAGTGCGATAATTTTTTTCATGGTGGCGGCCACATTATCGCCCCGGATGGCGCTGGCCGGGAAATAAGGGGCGTTTAACCTGGAGTTCAAATCCTTTTGCAGGGTTTCCTCCGAGAGAATGGGGATGCCTTCATCGGCGAGATCCCGCTTGTTGTACTGCATCACCAGCGGGATGTTAAAGATGTTTTTGCTGAAAGCCTCCAGGTTCTCCTTGAGGTTCTGTAGAGAGCGAATATTCATCTCCCGCCGCAGATCCATGGAATCGGCCACAAAGACAATGCCGTCAACGCCCCGGAGCACCAGGCGGCGGGTGGCATTGTATTTAACCTGACCAGGAACTGTGTAGAGCTGGATCTTAATGCTGTGTCCCTTGATTTCGCCGATGTCAAATGGGAGAAAGTCAAAAAACAGGGTCCGGTCGCCGTAAGTTTTTACCGTGACCATCTCATTTAAAATCCGTTTCTTGAATTTGCGATTGATATATTCGAGGTTCGTGGTCTTGCCGCCGCGGCCCGGGCCGTAGTAAACGATCTTGACCTGGACCTCCCGCTTTTTCGGATTGATTAACGCCAAATCACCTTCCTCCGCAACCCTTTAGGTTTTCTCCAATGCCATTTTATTTTCCGAATATGCGCGTTCATAGGACCTGCAACGGCTTTAAATCAACGTCTGAATGCGCTTGATGGCCTCGGCTACTTTCAATCGCAGAAATCCCAGAGAAACATCCCGGTTGAAAATGGTCAAAAGCAGCAAATCCTCCACTACCTTGCTGAAATGGATGCTTTCTTTTTCCCCTTTGTGAAACAGCAGGGAAAATTCCTGTTCCCCGATGATGTTGGCCATGGCGCTGACCGCTCCGTAATTGCCCGCCGCCAGTGCAGCCAGGGAAAACACGTCGTGATTGGCATGCCCGTTGTCAAGATTGACAATCACATTGCCGGCCAAATCCATCAGGATGACACTCTGCACCCCCAGATCGATCAACTCCTGCTGCAGCACATCTTCAATGGATTCGATCTGTTCCTTGGTGAAATCGATTGTAAAATCCATTTACGGTTACCCCTTGCATTCCAAATTGATATGCACCCTTCCCCCCAATTCCGGAAAATTCGCTTATGCCCGCAATTTGTCCGGTGCGCTGTTTTTTTGCACAAACTCTTTTCTTATATAACAATAATTTACCCGAATCAATGGGAAAATGCCCATTGATTCTATGCGGTCTTTTATCCTGCTCCCGGTGGATTTCTGTTCAAGAATAACTAACATATTCTCAGTTCCGAATGCAAGCAGGAAAGGAAATCATTTGCGGCATCATGGGGCAGGCATTTCCGCTATTGCCCCTTTACCCTGAAATATCGCTCCACCAGGGCTTCTGCCAGTCCCGTGTATTCAGACGGATGGAGATCTTTTAAATCCCGGCGCACGGCCTCGGGAATGGACTCCAGCCCGTCGACAAAACCGGCCAGATCCTCCCGGGTGATCCGCTTGCCCCGGGTCAATGCCTTTAACTTTTCATACGGCCGGCTTTCTCCGTAAACCCGCATGACCGACTGCACGGGTTCGGCCAGCAATTCCGGGTTGGCTTCCAGATCGGCTGCAATCACGGGCTCATTGGCTTCAACCCGGTCAAGGCCCTTGTATGTGGAGGCCAGGGCCACCATCATGTACCCAAACACCACCCCCAAATTGCGAAGCACCGTGCTGTCGCTCAAATCCCGCTGGAATCTGGAAATCATCAGCTTGACCGCCATGTGCTCCATCATGGAAACAGCCAGCCCCAGATTGCCCTCGCTGTTTTCAAAATCAATGGGATTGACTTTATGAGGCATGGTCGATGACCCCACTTCCCCCTCTTTGAGCTTTTGCTTGAAATAGCCCAGGGAAATATAGCCCCACATATCCCGGTCCAGGTCAGTGAGAACCGCGGAAATCCGTATCATGGAATGAAGAATCGCGGCCATGTAATTGTTGGGGTTGACCTGGGTGGTGTACATCACAGGCGAGATCTCCAGATACTGCTCCATAAACCGGGTGGAGGCGGCCATCCAGTCGATGTCCGGAAACACGAAGTGATGGGCATTGTAATTGCCGCTGGCCCCGTTTAGCTTGGCCTGAATGGGCAGGTCCGAAAGGCATCGCAGTTCATGGCGCAGCCGCCATGCGAAATTGACCATCTCTTTACCGACAGTTGTGGGCGTTGCCGGCTGGCCATGGGTTCGCGCCATCATGGGAATGCTTTTGTACTCACGGGCCAGATCCTCGATTTTCGTCAGGATTTCCCGGAGCCGCCCGACGATCTGCTCCCGGCCGCTGCGGATCATCAAAGCGTAAGAGGTGTTGTTGATATCATCGGAGGTGCAGGCAAAATGCACCCATTCCTTGATATGGGCCAGGCCGGCGGCCGTGAGCCTTTCCTTGATATAATACTCCACGGCCTTGACATCATGATTGGTTTCTTTTTCAATGGCCTTGACCGCCTCGGCGCCATCCACGTCAAAGTTCTCATATATGGCATCGATTTTTTTCACTGCCGCATCATCGGCTTCCGCCATGCCCAGATCCCTGAGCAGAAATTTGAGCCACTGCAATTCCACGTAAAGCCGGTACCGGATCAGGCCGTATTCGGAAAAAATCTCCCGGAGCGGGCCGGCATGGCGGGCATATCTGCCGTCGAGTACGGAAATGGCTTCAATTGGCCTTTGTTGGGTCATGATTCTCCTGTTTCCTTGTCAGTACTGTTTGTTCATGAACTGATTTCTCAATTGGCATCAGCTCCGTCGCCCCCGGATCCCAAAAATGCCGTGGGCCGGGTATCCCGGATATAGCGGCGGACACCCTTGACAATGCCGTCGCATAAATGCTTTTGGTAATTCGAATTGGTGAGACGCTGACATCCCCGTTTGTTGCTGATAAAAGCGGTTTCAATCAAAATCGAAGGCATCTGGGCGCCCAGAAGAACATAAAACGGCGCCTGCTTGACACCCTTGTCATGAATCCGGCTGTAACGGCCGTCGAGATGGCCGATCAGGTCTTTGTGCACATAAGTGGCCAGCCGGCTGGACTCATTGATCTTGGCATTGCGCATCAAATCATCAAGAATCGTCTGCAGCTCGCTGATATTTTTCTCGGATGTGGCATTTTCCCGGGCGGCCACAGCAATGGAGTCCTCATCGGTTGTCAGGTTCAGAAAATAAGTCTCGATGCCGTATGCATTCCGGTTTCTGGCGGCATTGGCATGAATGGAGATAAACAGGTCCGCTTTTTTGGTATTGGCAATGGCAGTGCGCTCCTCCAGAGTCAGGTACACATCCCTGTCCCGTGTCAGCAGCACTTCACAACCCAGTTCCTCGCGAAGCCTGGCGGCAAGTTTTTTTGAGATTTCCAGTACCACGTTTTTTTCATGCACCCCTTTTAAATAACCCGGTGCCCCGTAGTCCTTGCCCCCGTGGCCGGCATCAATGACAATCCGCCGCACGCCCAGGGCGAGCTGCCGGGCAATCGAGGCTTTCTGGCTACTAGATATTTCGGGATCAGAGGAATCGCCCTGCTTCTCTGCAGCTGCCTGGCCCCTTACATCAATGACAATTCTGAAAGGATTTTTCAAAGAAAACACATTGTAATCTTCAAAGGACTTGATATCCACAACCACACGGACTGTATCAGACCGGTACTGGCCTGCACGCACGTCTTTGAGCAGGGTGTCGTTAATGGCAATCTGCTCCTGGATATGGTTGGCCAGACGGGTGTTGTCCAGATCCACATACAGCCGTTGATTCATCTGGTTGATGGAAGGATCTTTTTTCAACAGGTTGTGCTTGAAATCAGTGGCATGGTTGGCATCAATGACCACCCGGGTATATTCCGGGTTGGACCAGTAACGGATTCCGGTAACCGTAACCGCCTCTCCCGCTGCGGGCGCATTGCTGCTGTCTGAATGATTCGTAGTGACTTCCCCGGACGCAGTATCTTCTCCGGCAAGATTCACGGGGGTATGCGCACTTGTCGCAGACGCGTCAAGTGCTTTGCGCGCACGACGGCTGTAGGCGCTCGACGGATACTGCCCGGCCACTTTTTTAAACAGGGACCGGGCTTTTTGCTCATCAGCAGGACTGCGGGAATGGGAATACAGTTCCTGATACAGCTGTGCGGTCATAAACAACCCGGCCGCCGCCCAGGGCCCTTCCGGATCCCGTTGATGGACGGCTTTGAAGCGCTCAATGCATTTCATCCAGTAGCTGCGGTATTTCTGCCGCTCCGGGTGCTGCTGCAGTTGCCGGTAGCAGGACTCGGCTTCAAAATAGGCCTGTTTTGCCGCCTTTTCATCGGCTTTGACCGCATCTCCGATGTCTTTTAAAGCCACCCGGGCTTTTTGCCTGTAAGCGCTTTCGGGATATTTCCGGATCACCTGTTGAAACCGGGAAGCCGCAGCCCTGAGGTCTGCAGACCGGTAGGAATGTCTGTAAAGCTCCCGGTACAGGCTTGCGGCCTTATACAACCCGGCCGCCGCCCAGGGACCGTCCGGGTCCCGGTCATGGACAGCATCGAAGCGCTCAATGCACTTTAACCAATAGCTGCGGTATTTCTGCCGTTCCGGGTGCTTCTGCAGCTGCCGGTGGCAGGACTCGGCCTCAAAATAGAGCTGATTTGGCGCGGCTCCCGTGGATACGCACGACCCTAACACGCAAATCAGGCAGATAAAGAGAATATGAATCAGTCGTCTGTTTTTCATGCAGCTGCTTTTTCGATTAATGGCCAAAATCTCCGGCTTACGAATTGCCGGCGTCAGAGTTCCCGGACCGGCTTGCGGATTGGCCCAGAAGTTTCTGCCGCAGTTGGTAAAGCAGGTTCATGGCGTCCATGGGGCTCATGTATTCCACCTCAGCCTGCCTGAGCCTATCGAGCACGTCCTGCTCGGGGCCCTGAAACAAGGGCAGTTGCACAAATCTCTGCTGAACCCGGGTGCGCCGCGCCGGCGCAGCTGCCTCCCGACCCAGGACATGACCCTGTTTTTCCACATTCTCCAATACTTTTTTGGCACGCTCAACAACTTTTTCCGGCATCCCCGCAAGGCGTGCCACTTCAATGCCATAGCTGCGGTTAGTGCCGCCTTCAGCCAGCTGGTGAAGGAAAATAATCTCGTCGTTGATTTCACGCACCGCGATATTGTAATTCTTTACCCGCCTGCGGACGCGGTGCAGCTCCGTTAGTTCGTGATAATGGGTGGCAAACATGGACTTCACCCCTGTGTCATCCAAATCATGGAGATATTCGGCCACAGCCCAGGCAATGCTCAGGCCGTCAAAGGTGGACGTGCCCCGGCCGATTTCATCCATGATCACCAGGCTACGGGAAGTGGCATTGTTCATGATGTTGGCGGTTTCCTCCATTTCCACCATAAACGTGCTCTGGCCCTGGGACAGATTGTCCAGGGCCCCCACACGGGTAAAAATCCGGTCCGTAACAGCAATATCGGCCCGGTCTGCAGGCACAAAAGAGCCCATCTGCGCCATGAGCACAATCAGGGCGGCCTGGCGCAGCACCGTGGATTTGCCGGCCATGTTCGGCCCTGTAATGATCAGCACCTGATTTTCCCGGTTATCCATCCGCAGGCTGTTGGGAACAAAGCGTTCTGCCTCAATGAGTTTTTCCACCACCGGATGGCGGCCTTCGGCAATATCGATGACACCCTGCTCGTTGACGGCTGGGCGGATATATTGGTTCTGCACCGCTGCCTCGGCCAGGCCGGTGAGCACATCGATTTGGGCCACGAATGCAGCGGCTGCGGCCACGGCCTTATGGGTTTGGGCCACCGCATCGCGAAGTTTGCAGAAAATTTCATATTCAAGCGACGCACGCTGCTCCTGGGCGCCGAGAACCTTGGACTCAAAGGATTTTAACTCATCGGTGATATAGCGTTCGGCGTTGACCAGGGTCTGCTTGCGCACATAATGGGCGGGCACGGCATCCGCCTGGCTTTTGGACACCTCGATATAATAACCAAAAACCTTGTTGTAGCGGACCTTGAGGGTCTGGATACCGGTTTCCTGTTTTTCCCGGGCCTCAAGCTCGGCCAGAAACGATTTGCCGTCTCTGGCAATGGCAATAAGCTCATCGAGCCTGTCGTCATAGCCGGTGCGGATCATGCCGCCTTCGTTGACCACGGGCGGCGGGTCATCGACCACTGCGGCGGCAATGGTTTGACCCAGACCGGTCAACTCCGGCAGAATTGACGTATCCGGGCACAAAAGATCCGTGCTGAATCCGGTCAGGTGCCCGTGGATCTCCGGCAAGGCCGCGATGGAGCGCCGCAGGGCCACAAGATCCCTTGCATTGGCCTGGCCCATGACGATTTTGCTGCCCAGCCGCTCCAGATCCGCCACGGGTTTCAGGGACGCGCGAATGGCCTTTCGCTCCATGCCGCATTCCGCCAGCTGCCCAACGGCCTCGTGCCGGGCCGCCATGTCACCTGCCCCCAGAAGGGGATATCGGATCCAGTGCTTGATCAGCCGGCCGCCCATGGCCGTGATGGTAAAATCCAGCACCGAAAGCAAAGTGGCCTTTCGGGTACCGTCTCGCAAATTGGCCAGCAACTCAAGATTGCGGCAGGAAATATCATCTATCTGCAGGTACTGGTCCAGAAAATAGGTTTCAAGGCCCGACAGATGGGCGATCTGCTGTTTCTGGGTCTCCTGGACATAAAACAGCAGGGCGCCGGCAGCGCCAATTCCGGCCTGTAGGCCTTCACAGCCAAAGCCCTCCAGGCTTCGGGTCTGGAACTGACGGATCAGGCGCTGACGCGCCGGTTTGTACTCACAGGCCCCGTCATCCATCCAGGTAATCGCGGACTGCTCAAACGAGGTGCGAAAGACTTCATAATCATCAGCGGTCCGGGCGGCTGCAGGCATCAGGATTTCACTGGGGGCGATGCGCCTGATTTCTTCGAGCAGCGCATGCACATCGTTGCTTTCCGTAACCCGGAAGGCCCCTGTGGAAAGATCCAGGCAGGACAGCCCCCACCGGTAGGCCCGGCCGAGGATGGAGACAATAAAATTGTTGGTGCGGGCATCGAGCAGATCGCTGTTTAATACCATTCCGGGGGTGACCACACGCACCACTTCCCGTTTGACCAGCCCCTTTGCCGCGGCCGGGTCCTCGGTCTGTTCGCAGATGGCCACCTTGTGGCCTTTTTCAATCAGGCGCCCCAGATAAATTTCAGCGGCCTTGACCGGCACTCCGCACATGGGAACCGGTTTTTTTTCGTTCTTGTTTCTGGATGTCAGGGTGATTTCCAACTCACGGGCGGCGGTATGGGCATCATCGAAAAACATCTCGTAGAAATCGCCCATCCGGTAAAACAGCAGATAATCGGTGTACTGCTCCTTGATCTCCAGGTACTGGCGCATCATGGGCGTCATTTGGGCTTCGCTGGTTTGCCGGCCGGTCATAAAGACTCATCTCCGATCCATTCCATCCCGGATTTCATCAAAAAACCGGATTCTTTACTTTTCGGGCTCAGCAGAAGGCTCCGTCTGGGGATCAGCCGCGTCCTTCGGGCCGGCAGGCATAGCCGGGGCCTGCTGTGCCTTGCCTGCAGCCACCAGCTCTGAGTCAAGCTCGGAAATCCTGCGGTCCTTGGCAGCAAGCTGCTCATTGAGCTGCCGGACGGTTTTGCGGGTCCTGAATTTTGCCGACAGGCTCAAAAAATAACACAGCAGAAATCCAATGAGAAAGACCGCAAAATAATATAAGGCCGTGGGCAGTTCAGGCGAGGCGTATTTGAAAAAATACAAATTGAGCTTAAAGCTGCGCTCCACGATGAAAAACCCTTTGTTCTGAAACACCACAACCGCCGCCAATACCACGATCAGCAGCCAGAAAGCATACTTGAGCTTTTTCATGGGCATATCCTCCAACAAGGCTCCGGGTCTTAGGGCACAACAAAAAACAGTGCCGGCTGCAACTGCAATTTGTCAAATTTTTATGTGAAACTGTTATATTGAAACGTTTGCCGGAAAAACTCAACCGTTTTTTACAGCACCGGCCAGCCATGGAAAAGCGGGATTACCAGGCGCGGATCTGCGGGCGCATGCGCTCCGGGGCCAGGTTTAAAAAATACTGATCCGTCATCCCGGCGATAAAATCCCGGACAATTTCAGCAGGGCAGTGCGCTGACATGTAATCTTCGGCCATATCGGCAATAAAATTGCGGTAAACAGGAGATTGTTTATTGCCGGCTTCAATATCATTGAAAAACCGCTCAAACAGATGGTCAAACAAATTCTCAATTTTGGGTGTGTCCTGCTTGATGGCCGGATTTGAATAAATCGCCTCGTAGTTAAACTGCTTCAGCCGCCGCAGAGCCCCGGAGATCTCCGGGCTGAAAGCCACGGCGTCCTGCTCGTAGCTGGTGCGGATCACATCCGTAACAAGGGTATAGACAATCGTGCCGTTGGTATCGCCCAGGTGCTGCACGCAGTTCTCCGGCAGGTCCGTGCGCCGGATCAGGCCCAGACGGATGGCGTCTTCAATGTCTCTGCCGATATAGCTGATGGTGTCGGAAAAACGCACCACGCATCCCTCCAGGGTCATGGGTACCAGCTCAATTGGCCGGCCCGATTTTTTTTCAGCGAGTTCGGCCTGATGGCCTTCAAAGGTTTTGCCCTGCACAGGCGCCAGGTGCCGGTTGTGGACCTCTCCGTCATGGCACAGAATGCCGTCTAACGTCTGGAGGCAGAGATTCCAGCCCCGGCCTTTTCGCTCGACTTTTTCCAGAAACTGAACACTTTGCACGTTGTGATGATACTGCCCGATGCCAGCGGCCCGGCACAGGTTTGAAAGGAACCGCTCACCGTCATGGCCAAAGGGCGGATGACCGATATCATGGCCAATGGCAACGGCCTCGATCAAATCCTCGTTTAATCCCAAAAACCGGCCGATGGTCCGGGCCACCCTGGAAACCAGCTGCACATGGAGCATGCGATGGGTGATATGATCATTTCGGATGAGGTAAAACACCTGGGTTTTATCAATATACCGGCTGTAGGCCAAAGAATGCAGGATACGGTCCACATCCACGGCAAAGGGCTGCCGGTAATCGGTTTCCAAACGCTTTTCCGGACGTCTGCGAACCCCCCGGGCACTTTTTGAGGCCCCGGGTGAAAGGCTTTGCTGCTCCCGGTCGTCGAGTATAGCTGTCAACACCTGCAGGGCGGGAAGTTCAGATCTCTGCATTGGCGATCTTTTCCTCCATGATCCTGTAATAATCCATGCCGGCTGCGGCAAAGCCGGCTTTACCGTATTTCATGTTGGCTTCAAGAATATATAATCGGTCGTCTGCCATGCAAATATCAATGCCCACATCATCCCACCCGCAGCAGCGGGCCGTATGCAAAGCCAGATCAAGGGCTGATTCAGGCACGGGATCGAGGCAGATTTTGCCGCCGCAGCCCAGATTGGTCCGAAATTCGCCCTGCGCGGCAATACGCCAGTAGGCATGGGCAATTTTATCGCCGATGACCACGACCCGGATATCCCGGTCAATGGGCAGATATTCCTGGATATAAGCGGTATTGGTCAACTCGCAGTAAGCATCCAGGTCATCGCGGCCGGCAATCAGAAAAACGCCCCGGCCCAGGGCCGAACCCCGGGCAATTTTGCCCACAAAGGGAAACCGGAAGTGTGACAGGATCTTTTCCGGCAGGCGCCTGCCGTAAAAGGCGCGGGTTCTGGGCCGGGGCAGATCAAGGATTTCAAACAGGGCGCTTTGCTTGATCTTGTCCTGAACGAACCGATAGGTATGTACGCTCGGGAAAATCGGTTTTCCGGCAGCTGCCAGCAAATCGGCATAAAAAGTGGAAGGGTAATATATTTTCGGGGCATCCCGGATCAGTTCCGCCTCAGCCGGGGGATAATCGGAAAAATTGGGCCGCACCCCCAGGCAGGTCACGTTGGAACAGGACCGCAGGTGAAGTTCAAGGCAGACAGCCTTTGACGGACAAGCCGTGGATCGGACACTTTCGTGCTTCAAGGCGCTGCATCCGCATTGCCGGGCAGTTCCGGGGAAAAGGCCCGGGCCGGTACGGCTGCATCGGCCCAGCAGCGCTCCACGCTCACTGACAGACCATGGCCATCCGGATCCGAGATCTGAAGTTCAAAGGGCATATTTCGTCCATCTGCAGACCGCACCTCAAGGATCTCCGCCCGGTAGGCAGTCCCCTGCCAGGTAAACATTTCCACTTCCCGAACACTGATGGGTTCGGTGGAAAACCGTATGCGCTGTACGGTTCCGGAGAACCGTTTTTTCAGCACCAGCATGGAACCGCCGCCAAGCGTCTGATAGGCAATGACACTGTCATGATCCGCTATGGGGACCCCGCCGCCGAGCAGCAGTGCAAGATCATCCACATCAATATCCACGCCGATAAGCAGATCCAGGCTCCGCCGGCCGGTATCCCTGCGCCGCACCTCCCCGCTTTCCGGAAAGTGAAAGGAACACAGGTCCGGGCCGCAGATAACCTTGACAAAGGGCTGGCCGGCAAGGCCCATGGCTTCCACCCGGAAACGCCCCCCCGGCGCGCCAAGCCACGCCGCACGAACAGACCATGAACCGCTGTCATCGTCCACCCCGATACGGCCGATGGCCTTATAAGGGGTCATTGTCTTGTTTGCTTTTTGGATGCGGGCAAGAAGGGATTCGGCTTTACCCGCCTCCATGCGGGAAACGACAGACGGCGGCGGTTTTTCCACAGAAGCGCAGGCCGCTGTGAGCAGAATCAAAACCAGTGCAATCAGGCGGCCTTTCAAGGCGACACCTCCTGCCGGAGTGCATCCATTTTTTCCTTTACGGCATCCGCATGGTCAGAGCCGTTTTCCAGGGCCTTTTTATAATATTGCAGGGCTTGTCCGGGCTGATCGGTTTTGCGGTAGACATCGCCCAGGTGCTCGCAAATAATGGGGTCATCGCCGATTTTTTCAACAGCCTTTTCCAGGTACTTGCGGGCCTTTTGATAATCTCCCTGCCGGTAATGCACCCATCCCATGGAATCCAGGATGTGGCCGCTTTCCGGCTCCAGCTCCAGGGCCCGGCGGATCAGGGACTCGGCCTCCCTGAGACGGATGTTTTGATCGGCATAAGTGTATCCGAGATAGTTCAGGGCGTCTGCGTTTTCCGGGTCCTTTTCGATGACTTGTTTCATTTTTTCAATTGCAGCCTGCACATCGCCCATCTTTTCGTAGAGAACCCCGAGTTCATAGAGCAACTCAGTGCTTCCGGGATTAATGGAAAGCCCCTGCTGCAAAAGCGATTCAGCCTGCCGGAAATGCTCCTGTTCCTGATAAAATGCACTCAGATACGGAATCAGAGCTGCCTTTCCGGCGCTGTCGCTTTTTTCCATGGCGGCTTCAAGCAACCGGACAGCCTGCCCGGTTCTGGACTCCCGGTTGTAAATAATGGCCTGGTGGATCATGGCATCAATGTAAAAATCGCTGTCAGGCGCCACCTGCTGAAAATGGTCCATGGCAGGGCCTGGTTTGTCCGAGAGGTAAAGGGCTGCGCCGGCCAGATAATGCAGAGCGGAATTCTGCCGGTCATGTTCCAAAACACCTGACAGGGCGATTATGGCATCATCGTATTGCTGCCGTCCCAGCATCCCGGTAACGGCCTTGATCACATCTGAATCCGGCCCGGCGCGTTCCGCGAGATCCTCCCAGATTGCCCGGGCCTTATTCGCCCGGCCCTGTTTTTTGTAAAAAACTCCGAGTTCAATGGCTGCAACCGCATTGCGCGGATCGCGTTCAAGGATGGCCTGGTACTGGGCAACCGCCATGGCGTCTCTGCCCTGGCGCCTGTAAATATCAATGAGTGCGGCACGCGGCTCCATTAAATCCGGCTCAATGGACAGGCTCCGCTGATAAGCGTCTGCGGCATCCCCGAGCCGGCCCAGCTCGTTTAAGGCCTGGCCCAGGTAATAAAACCCCGTATAATTTTCCGGAAACCGCTCCACAAAATCCGTCATCAATTCTGCAGCCCGGTTGAACTGCTCCTGCTGCAGATAAAGCCGGGCCAGAATCAGGGTAATATTTTCCCGTTCCGGCGCATTTTCGACAACCTTTTCATAAGCCTGCCGGGCTGCATCCAGCTCTCCGGCACTTTGCCAGAGGGAGCCGGCAACGATCAGGGACTCTGTGTTGTCCGGATCCTGACCCAGGGCCTCTTTGATCATTTCCAGGGCTTTATCCTTCCGGCCCTGCTTGATGTAGAGCATGGCAAGCTCTTTTTTGACAACCACCTGATCCGGGACCTTGTCAACAGCTTCTTTCATAAAGGCCACAGCCTCTTCCAACCGACCGGAACGGGCAGCCAGCTGCGCCCGTAAAAAATCATAATAATGGCTGACCGGCCGCTGCTGACCGGCAGCAGGCGAAGTGACGTCAGCAGGGGGTTGAGCAGCCGGTACCGAAGACCCGGTGCGATCCCTGCCCGCGCACCCGGCGATAAGGGCAGCCATGACCATTAACCCTCCGAACAAAGCAAACATGCGGACCCCAGGGCATGGCAACAGGCTTGAATTCATGGGCTTTTCACTTTTTATGGTGCCTGAAATCCGCATGATGTTACTCGTTTTCCTCGGGATGCTCATAGGCGGCGAAGTCCGGAATCTCCTTTTCGAAAAACACCCGCATTTTCTTGACAATATTTTTTTCCAGCTGCCGCACCCGCTCCCGGGAGATCTGATATTTGTCCCCGATGTCCTGAAGGGTATCGGGCGTATCGGTGAATATGCGCCGCTGAAAAATATCCAGCTCCCGCTCTGAGAGCTGCTTTTTAAAATCCCCGAGCTTTTCGCGCAGGAGGGATTCGACTTCCTTGCGGGCCACCTGGGATTCAATGGACTCGGTATCCGAACTGAAAAAATCGCCCCGCTCGGTGTCCGAGTCATCTTTTAAGGGCTCATCCAAAGACACGTCCCAGCCGTCGAGGCGCAGATCCATGTCCCGCACTTCCTGCTCAGAGACGCCCAGGCGGCTGGAAAGCAGCTTTGTCTCCGGGGCAAAACCCTGCTCCACAAGTTTCTGTTTTTCCTTTTTGAGCTTGAAAAACAGCTTGCGCTGACCCTGGGTGGTGCCGATCTTGACCAGGCGCCAGTTGTCCATGATGAATTTCAGAATATAGGCCTTGATCCAGAAGGCTGCGTAATAGGAAAACTTGACGTTCTTGTAGGGATCAAACTTCTGCACCGCATGCATCAGGCCGATATTGCCCTCCTGGATCAAGTCCATCAGATTCTGCATCCAGGTGCGCTGAAACTCCATGGCAATCTTGACCACCAGCCGAAGATTGGATGTGGCCAGTATATAAGCCGCATCCGGATCCCCTTCCTCCTGCAGCCGCCGCCCCAGTTCAACTTCCTGCTCACGGGTGAGCAAGGGGTAGCGGCTGATTTCGGAAAGATACCGCTGAAGCGGGTCATAGGGAACAAGCTGGCCCTTATCTTCGGGCAGAGATACTGCCTTTTTCAAATTCCGCGTTGCTGCCGAATCGCTGTCGCTGCCACCATTGCCGGGGGCCTCGGCATTTTCCGGTTTTTCAGTATTATCAGTTGGCATCTGCCTGCTCATAACCTTACTTGATGGTTTCGTAAAAAGCTTTTTACCGCGTCCGCTGTTTGTAAGGAAGAAAGCCCTGCGGTCGGCGTCGGCTTTTTCGCTCCTGACCGTTTTTGCGGATTGATCAAATGCCTTTGCTTAAAATTGACAAACCCGCTCTACCTTGCTCAAACAGTTTGAAATTTTCACGCAAAAACGCTCAATGTCGCTTCAAAAGCCTACCCCGCCCTTGGACTTCCTTGGAAGTATTTCCCCAGGGCCGCCGCCCGGGACCGAACACTGCAAATAACTTTTTGCCGCATGCTTAAAAGCTTTGATTTTATTTTTTTGAACCTTGAACCTTGAACGAAGTTATTTAGAAGCTTTTTAAGATGTTATCCTTGTTAACTCATCGTCGTTTTTTTGATCCAGACCCTATCAGTTCAATAATAACTGCAACCGGCGTAAAAATCACACTAGAAGTTGTTGCCCGTCTGCTCCCAACGGTATTGAACCGATGCCGGCGCAGGTGCAATATTGTCTTTTTATAATGGACAAATCCGCTGTCCAATGGTAAAGAAAAAAATTTCCGGATCTCAGGTTGTCTGTTTGTCAAATTGTCTGTTTGTCAAAACAGTTAAAAAACAAAAAAAATCCAAGATATGCGCGCCTGTAGCTCAGTCGGATAGAGCAACGGACTTCTAATCCGTAGGCCGCAGGTTCGAATCCTGCCAGGCGCGCCAGCCCAAACAGCCCCTTTATTTTTTCAACAAACATTTCGCGCGTGGATCAGGGTCCAGTACCCCAGAAGATTGACCGGGCAGGTTTCCACCACATCAAGGGGATTTTTCTCAAGAAACGCCTCCATCGAAAATCGCGGACTGAACCCCAGCAGGCCTTTGAAGGGAAGCATAACCGTTTCCACCATCCTGGGCACCAAATGATGGTTGCTGAAATGATTGACCACGAAAAGATCCCCTCCGGGCTTGCACACCCGCCGGATTTCCTCCATCATCTTCTCCGGTTCAGGCACCACGGTGACCACGTACATGACAGCAACCTGGTCAAAGCTGTTGTCGGCAAAACTCATGCACTGGGCGTCCATCAGAGAAAGACTGCAGGTGCCGGGGGCGCCGCCGTTTGTGTAGTTTCGGGCCTGCCACAGCATGTGCGGCGAGATGTCAATTCCCACAACCGAAACGTCTTTGGGATAAAGCGGCAAAGAAAGCCCGGTGCCCACACCCACTTCCAGAATCCGCTGGCCAGGGGCAAAATTCATTTTCCCGATAAGCGCCCGGCGGCCGTGCTCAAAAACTTTTCCAAAAATCCGGTCATAACTTCCGGCATAGCGCTTATATGCCTTTATAATCGCCTGATCATCCATTGTTTGACTCCAGGTTGCGTCCTTTTCCGGCAGCATTGCGCCCGGCTGCCACATTTGACAAATAAAACAAATTCATTTATTTAACCTTGGGTATGAACACTATTTTATTATCAAAGATCCGCCCGGTTTGAAAGTGTTTTCTGCTTTCGCCCCCTTTAACCCGCTTACATATGGAGGCTGACATGTCATATGAAACCATTGAGGTCGATGTTGCCGATGCCATCGCCACCATCACCATCAACCGCCCCAAATCCTTAAACGCACTCAACGCACAGGTGATCGCTGAAATGCACGCAGCCGTTGATGAAATCGCGGAAAACGATGATATCCGTGCGCTTCTGATCACCGGCGCCGGGGACAAAGCTTTTGTGGCCGGCGCTGACATTAGCGAACTGGCCAAACTCAACCCGGTCAGCGCCAAGCATTTTGCCTCCCGCGGCCACGAACTCATGTTCAAAATCGAAGCCCTGCCCATTGCGGTTATAGCCGTAGTCAACGGTTTTGCATTGGGCGGCGGCCTGGAACTGGCCCTTTCCTGCGATTTCATTTATGCCGCGGACAACGCCAAAGTGGGACAGCCGGAAATCAATCTGGGCATTATCCCGGGATTCGGCGGCACCCAGCGTCTGGCCCGCATTGTAGGAACGAACCTGGCCCGGGAGATGATTCTCACGGGCATGATGCTCTCAGCTGAAGAGGCTGAAAAAAAAGGCATTGTCAACCGGGTGGTACCGGCTGCCGAACTCATGGAAACCGCCGGGAAAACCGCCAAAACCATTGCCCGAAAGGGGCGTGTGTCGGTCCAGGCGACCAAGCAGACCATTGCAAACGGTATGGATGCGGACCTGGAAACCGGCTGTGAAATTGAAATCAACGCCTTTGCATTGTGCCTGGCCAGCGAAGATGCAAAAGAGGGCACCAGCGCATTTCTGGAAAAACGCAAGCCTGAATTTAAGGGGAGATTAAACCAGTAACGGTTTTTTCTTGACAGATCCGGCCGGGGCTGTTTAATGTGGGACATCTGTTTTTTTCAGAACATATTTTTTCAAAATTTCACAAGGTCTGCCAACGCATGAGACAAGCATCTGAGCATGCCGGTTTTTTTGGGAACTTTTTTTTCTTTAAAAAGTCTTCCCATGGATCGGCGCAGTAAAAAAGCCAACCGAAATACGCAAACAAGGCCATGGGAAGACGCAAGCAGGCAACCCATGGCCTTTTTTCATGCCAAAAGGCTGTGGGTTTTCCCGCAGCCTTTTTTTATGGGCAAACCCATCGGCCCGGGCCAGGCAGCGGTTGTATGAAGAACCACACCACGCACAAGGAGGACAACGATGATATACGACATCGAGTATGAAACCATGCCCCGGGAAGCCCTGGAATCCATCCAGCTGCGGCGGCTGCAGGCAACGGTTTCCCGGGTGTATGCAACAGTTCCGCATTACCGGAAAAAATTTGACCAGGCCGGGCTGAAGCCCGGTGACATTCAGCGAATGGAAGACCTGCAGCGGCTGCCTTTCACCATTAAGCAGGATTTGCGGGACAATTATCCCTTTGGCATGTTTGCGGTTCCCATGGACAACGTGGTGCGCATTCACGCCTCCTCGGGCACCACGGGAAAACCCACGGTTGTGGGCTACACCTCCCGGGATATCAACACCTGGGCCGAACTCATGGCCCGCGCGCTTTCCGCTGGCGGGGCCACCCGGGGCGATATCATCCACAATGCCTACGGATACGGTTTGTTTACAGGCGGGCTGGGCGTGCACTACGGGGCGGAAAAGCTCGGAGCTTCTGTCATACCGGTATCCGGTGGCAACACCAAGCGGCAGGTGGTAATCATGCGCGACTTTGCCCCCACCATTCTCACGGCCACCCCCTCCTACTCCCTGCACCTGGCCGAGGCGGCCGAGGACATGGGGGTATCATTTAAGGATCTGAGCTTTAAGTTCGGCATTTTCGGCGCTGAGCCCTGGTCCGAGAACATGCGAAAGGAAATCGAGGAAAAGCTCAACCTCTCGGCCGTGGATATCTATGGCTTAAGTGAAGTGCTCGGCCCCGGGGTTTCCATAGAATGCCATGAGGCCAAAAACGGCCTGCACATCGCAGAAGATCATTTTATTGCCGAAATCATTGATCCGGTCACCGAAGAAGTGCTGCCCTACGGCGAAACCGGCGAACTGGTGCTGACATCCGTCACCAAGGAGGCCTTTCCGGTCATCCGCTACCGCACCCGGGACATCACCAGCTTAAATCCCGAACCGTGCGTTTGCGGGCGCACCATGGTCCGGATGGACAAAATCAGCGGCAGAACCGATGACATGCTCATTATCCGGGGCGTGAACGTGTTTCCCTCCCAGATCGAAAGCGTGCTCATGGAAATCGATGGCGTGGAACCCCATTACCAGATGGAAGTGGACCGCAAAGACAACCTGGACACCGTCACGGTCCGGGTGGAAGTCAGCCAGCAGATGTTTTCCGACGAGGTCAAGGAACTCCAGCGCTTTGAACAGCGTATTGAAAACGATATCAAGGAACTGCTGGGCATATCCGTGGATGTCAAGCTCGCAGAGCCCAAAAGCATTGCCCGAAGCGAAGGCAAGGCCGCAAGGGTCATTGACAAACGAAAGATTTAGCATCCACCCCAAATGCAGAATAAGGAGAGATCCATGCAAGCCGAACAGATTTCGATTTTCCTGGAAAACAAAGCCGGCCGCCTATCGGAGGTGACCGGGATTCTCTGGCAGAATCAGGTCAACATCCGGGCCCTGGCTGTGGCCGACACAACCGATTTCGGCGTGCTGCGCCTGATTGTTGACGACAATGCCAAAGCCGAGCAGGTTCTGAAAAACGCCGGATTCACGGTGCGCAAAACCAAGGTGGTGGCCGTCGAGGTTGCAGACCAGCCCGGCGGACTCCACAGCATCCTGGAAATGCTCTACAAAGCCGGCATCAACGTGGAATACATGTATGCCTTTGTCCGCCAGAGCGGGGACAATGCCGTGATGATCTTCCGGTTTGACCAGCCGGATCAGGCCATTGACGTACTTTCCCAAAACGGGGTGACCATCGTGGAAGGCGCGCGGCTCTATACCATGTAGCCGGCAGCCTGGGCTCCCCTCAGACCATTTTACAGGAAAGGAATCCTATCATGTGCTTTGTCAGAAAATACCGCCCCATTTTGCTGGCCGCAGCTTTGCTGAGCGCGGTTGTCTTTGCAGCCAATCCCGCTGCCGGCGCGGATTCCGGGAAAAATCCGTGGAAAATCGGCGGCATATTTTCCGTTACCGGACCGGCGTCCTTTCTCGGCGACCCCGAGAAAAAATCCATGGAACTGGCCATTGAAGAAATCAATGCCGCAGGCGGCGTTGACGGCCGGATGCTGGAGGCCATTATCTATGACACCGAGGGAGATCCGTCAAAAGCCGTGATGGCAGCCGGGAAACTCATCAACAAGGACCGGGTCACGGCGATTGCGGGCCCGAGCAGAACACCCACAACACTGGCCGTCGTTCCCATGGTTGAGCGGGCCAATCTTCCTTTTGTCAGCTGTGCGGCCGGCAACAAAATCGTCGAACCCATAAAGCCCTGGGTTTTTAAAACCGCCCAGAGCGACATCCAGGCCGTGGCGTCCATCTATGCCCACCTTGAAAAACAGGGCATTGACAGAATCGGTACGCTCACTGTGGCCAATTCATTTGGTGAAAGCGGCAGGGAACAGTTGATAGAGCAGGCAGGGGATTTCGGCATCACTGTGGTACGCAGCGAAAGCTTCGGCGCCGGGGATACGGACATGACATCCCAGCTCACCAAGATCCGTCAGGAAAAACCCGGGGCCGTCATCTGCTGGGGAACCAATCCGGGTCCGGCGGTTGTGGCCAAAAATGTCGAGCAGCTCGGCCTTGACATTCCCCTCTACCAAAGCCACGGCGTGGCATCCCCGAAATTCATCGAACTGGCCGGAGATTCGGCCGAAGGCATACTGCTGCCAACCGGAAAGATCCTCGTGGCCGATTTGCTGCCGGATAATGATCCCCAGAAGCAGGTGCTCACCGATTACATTGACGCCTATGAAACCAGGTATGACGAAACGGTATCCGGATTCGGCGGATATGCCTATGATGCGGTTTATCTGCTGGCCCGTGCCATGGAAGGCACCGGCGGGGACAAGGAAAAAATCCGTGAAAACCTTGAAAACATAAAAGGCCATGTGGGCATCAGCGGGGTATTTTCCTTCAGCCAAACCGATCACAACGGCCTGGACCCGTCGGCTTTTGTCATGGTGCGCATTACCGACGGCAAGTGGCAGCTTGTGAAATAACCCGCCAATCCGGGAAAAAGCCCATGCAGGAACTTTTGCAATACCTGTTTTCAGGCATGACCAACGGGGCTGTGTACGCGGTGATTGCCCTGGGGTTTTCCATGCTCTACAGTTCCACGGACCTGATTAATTTCGCCCACGGGGAATTTGTCATGCTCGGGGCCCTTTGCATGGTCAGCCTGACAGCAGGTGCGGGGCTCGCCCTGGTACCCGCTTTTTTTGTCACCGTGGCGGCAGTCGCCGCGGCAGGGATGCTTTTTGAACGACTGGCCATCCGGCCGGTACGGCATCCCCAACCCATTGTCCTGATTATCATTACTGTTGGGGCCTCGATCTTTCTGCGGGGCACGGGCATGCTTATCTGGGGAAAGGATGCCCACAGCATGCCGCCGTTTCTCGACATTGCCCCCATTGACATCGCAGGCGCCCGCCTGCTGGCCCAAAGCGTTTGGATTCTTGTGATTGTCACCGCGCTTGCCGCCGGCCTGCACCTGTTTTACAAAAAAACCCTGACCGGAAAAGCCATGACCGCCTGTGCGGTAAATAAAAAAGGGGCATGGATCGTCGGAATCCCGTTTAAATGGATGGTGCTGCTGGCATTCGGCCTGTCCACCGGCCTGGGGGCCGTGGCCGGGGCCAGCATCGCACCGATTACCATGTCGAGCTACGACATGGGCACCATCCTGGGGCTAAAAGGATTCTGCGGGGCCATGCTCGGCGGTCTGGGCAGCCTCTGGGGGGCGATTTTAGGCGGCTTTCTGCTCGGGATCCTCGAGGCCATGGGCGTGGGGTTTGTCTCCTCGGGATTTAAAGATGCAACCGCCTTTCTGCTGCTTTTGCTGGTACTCTATATCCGGCCCCAGGGCATTTTGGGCACGGCCGAGGTCAAACGGTTTTAACATGGACGATAAATATCTGCCCGCAATCTATACAGGCTTTGCCCTTGGCATCGCTTTTCTGGGATGGCGCATTGATAATGCCTATTATTTGCAGCTGCTGATTTTCATCGGCTTAAACACCTTGCTGGCCCTTTCCCTGAACATGCTCATGGGCTATGCCGGCCAGATATCCCTGGGACATGCGGCCTTTTACGGCATTGGCGCGTATGTGACCGCAATACTGAGCACCACTTACCAGGTGCCGCCCCTGCTGGCCCTCCCGGCCGCCGTTGGTGCAGCCATGGTAATCGCCTGGATCGTTGGCATACCCACGCTTCGGCTTTCCGGCTATTACCTGGGCATGGGAACCCTGGGATTTGGCATGATTGTCCATATTGTACTTCGGGAATGGGGTAGTGTAACCGGGGGCGCATCCGGATTTGTGGGGATTCCGCCCCTGGAAATCGGCCCTGTCAGCTTTGCCTCCAGCAAATCCTACTTCTTTCTGGTATGGGCGGTGGTGCTGGCAGTGATCATCCTTTGCCGGCGCATCATCGACTCCCGGGTGGGCCGGGCCCTTTGTGCGATCCATGACGGGGAAAAGGCCGCGGCCGCCGTGGGTGTCAACACCCGGCGCCTAAAGCTCCAGGTATTTGTTTTAAGTGCGGGAATTGCCGCTCTGGCCGGATTTCTCTACGCTCACCTGGTGTTTTTCATCAGCCCGGGCAGCTTTGGTTTCATGGCTTCAATCAAAATTGTGACCATGGTGGTCATCGGCGGGATGGCCAGCATCTGGGGAGCGCTTTTCGGCGCATCGCTTCTCACCCTTTTGCCGGAATGGCTCCATGCCTTTTCGGAATTCGAAATGGTGGTATACGGCCTGATCCTCATGGTCGTGATGATTTTCATGCCCCGGGGGCTGACCCGGGGTCTGATGGACATTTATGAACGGTACCGCAAAACCCATGACCGGCAGTGACCCCATACTGGAAATCCGTGACGTGGACAAGGCTTTTGGCGGCGTCCAGGCCCTGGACCGGATCGGCTTTGCCCTTGAAAAAGCCTCAATCACCGGATTGATCGGCCCCAACGGCGCGGGCAAGACCACTTTGTTTAATGTAATCACGGGAATATTCGCCCCGGATGCCGGCGACATACGCTTTGCCGGTCAATCCATTGAAAATCTGGAAGTCCACCAGCGGGTCTCCCTTGGCATTGCCCGCACATTTCAGAACGTGGAGCTTTTCGAAAGCATGACCGCTATGGAAAACATTCTGGTGGGCCTCTATACCCGGACCCGGGCGGGTATGATCCAAAGCATGCTGCGCCTGCCCCGCACCCGCCAGGAAGAAGCCCGTGCCCGGGATCAGGCCATGGAACTTTTAAATTTTGTGGGGCTCCGGGACTACGCAAGCCGAAAAAGCGGGGATTTGCCTTTTGGATGGCAGCGAATGCTGGAGGTGGCCCGGGCCATGGCAGCACAACCGCACCTGCTGCTGCTCGATGAGCCGGCAGCCGGATTAAACATTTCAGAAACCGGCCATCTCGGAGAACTGATCAAAGAAATTCGCAAACAGGGCATCACGATTCTGCTGGTGGAGCATGATATGAGCCTGACCATGTCCATTTCTGATCAAATCGTGGTGCTTGACCAGGGCAGAAAAATCGCCGAAGGCACTCCGAGGGCGGTTCAGGAAAACAAGGCGGTCATGGCGGCCTACCTGGGCAAAAAAGCAAACCCGACAAACAATTGAAAACTCCCTTATGCTGCGCATTCGCAATCTCAAATGTTTCTACGGCCGGATCATGGCGGTCAAAGGCGTGAGCCTGTCGGTAAACCCCGGGGAAATCATCTGCCTGATCGGTGCCAACGGCGCGGGCAAAACCACGCTGCTTTCAGCCGTGTGCGGCCTGCTGACCGACTGGACCGGGCAGATCGATTTTGAAAAAAAAAGCCTAAAAGGCCTGGAGCCCCCGGCCATTGTGCGAGCCGGCATCAGCCTGGTACCGGAGGGACGGCAGATTTTTGCACCGCTTTCCGTGCTCGACAATTTAAGACTCGGTGCCTATACCATGTACAAGAAAAAGGCCCATGCAGCCATACAACAGGACCTGGAATCGGTCATGGAGTTGTTTCCCATTTTGCGGCAGCGGCAGCGGCAGCCGGCAGGCACTCTTTCAGGCGGAGAACAGCAGATGCTGGCCATTGCAAGGGCGCTGATGGCCAGGCCCAGGCTTCTGCTGCTCGATGAGCCCTCCATGGGACTGGCCCCCATGGTGGTGGAAAAAATCCTGGAAGTGATTTCCCTGCTGCGCTCCCGGGGCCTGACCATCGTTTTGGTGGAACAAAACGCCCTGGCCGCCCTGGAAGTCTCGGACCGGGGCTATGTATTTGAAACCGGAGCCGTGGTGCTCCAGGGCGGGGCCGGTGAACTGATGGCGGACAAGGATGTCAAACGCGCCTATCTGGGCAAGGATTATGGAGACTTTTACGATGCCGGATGATCCCTTTTTTCAGCTCTCAGCCGAAGAAAAACAACAGGTACAGTTAGAGCGGCTGCAAAGCACGTTAAACCGGGCCTGCCGCCATGTGCCCTTTCATGCCAACCGACTCGGCGTACTGGGCATCGAGCCCTCGGACATCTCCGCTTTGGCCGACATTGCCCGCCTGCCCTTTATGGAGCGGGCGGATTTCAGCGAACATTATCCCTATGACCTGTTTGCCGTGCCCTTGAGAGACATCGTGCGAATCCACACGGCACCCGGCACCACCCGCAATCCAACGGTCAGCGGCTATACAGCACAGGATCTGGAACACTGGCGGCAGATTCCGGGCCGGGCTCTTCGCACGGCGGGCATCGGGGCCAATGACATCCTCCAGATCGCCCTGAATCCGGGGCTGGCCAACTGGGGGCGGGATTACAAGGACGGGGCCGAAGCCATCGGGGCCAGCGTGATTCCCAACACCCCGCTTTCAGTGGAAAAACAGCTCATGGTGCTGCGTGACTACAAGACCACAGTGCTGATCACCACCCCGGCCATGGCCGGTCACCTTGCCGATTACACGGCGGAAAAAGGTATCGGGCCGGCATCGCTTTCCCTGCACACCCTGGTTTTGTGCGGGGAGTCCATTGACCCGGAGTTTCGAAACAGCATTGAAACCCGGCTGCATGTGCGCACATGGCTGCACTACGGGTTAAGCGAAATTCCCGGGCCGGCGATTTCCTTTGAATGCCAGGCACACGGCGGACTCCATATCCAGGAGGATCATTTTCTGGCTGAAATCATTGACCCGGAAACCCGGGAGGTGCTTTCGCCGGGCAGCACCGGGGAACTGGTGCTCACCACCCTTACCACCCGGGCCTTTCCCCTGATCCGTTTTAAAACCGGTGACCGTGCCCGGCTGCTGGAAGATCCCTGTTCGTGCGGCAACACGCTTGTGCGCATGAAATGGGATTCAGAGCGTACAGACGATATTATGAACATTGACGGAGTCAATGTTCACGGCAATCAGGCGGGATTTCATCTCAAGGAAATGATGGAGATGGATCCGCGACGGATCTCCTACCGGGTGGCGCATCAACAGGGCCGCAAGGTCCTGGAAGTGCTCATGGAAATGAACGATGCCATATTTTCCGATGAAATAAAGGAGCTGGAACAGCTGCTGCGCCGGTCTGAAAACCGGCTCCGGGAAAATCTGGGCGTGCCTGTGGCCATCCGCCTGGTGGAGTCAAAAGGATAAACAAGGGGGCAAGAGCTCCCTGCCCCCCGAAAAATTGATTTATTCCACGATTTCATGGGATGTAATCACCACTTTCAACCCGTCGGGAAGACCTTCGGGGACTTCAGATCCGCTCTGGGCAGAGTAAAAGGCCACTTCCTCAAATTCAAATTCTTCCTGGGCACCAGCCGCGAGATAATTGATCACGTCCATTTGATTGGGCATTTTGTCCACATCACTGACAAACCAGGTGGCGTTAATGATCTGCTCGCCGCAGGATTCGCACATGCCGGTGACTTTCACGTTTTTAACATCCACATCACCGGTGTTGGCAATGGTGCCGCTGGCATCAATCACATAGGAAATATCACTGTCTTTTCGGATTGAAAATTCAGAATCCACAATCTCAAGACTGGCCTGTTTTTCCTCCCTGGCGCATCCGAGCAAACACAATCCTCCAACCAGAATCGACAAAACAATGAACCCAACGTATTGAAACCTTGTACGCATCTTTTCCTCCCTGTCTGCTTCATGAAAATTTTTCCCGACACACCAAAATGACTTTTTCCCCTGAATAAAGCACTGATGGCACCGTAAAAAGTCTGATTTTAGATGGTGCCGTAAAAAGTTCAAGATCAAGGCTTGCGCAATTTCGAAGAATACAGCGTACTTATCCGTACGTGAAATTCTGAGAAATTGCGCGTAACGCAGATATTGGACTT
>JAIPES010000084.1 GCA_021737045.1 Desulfobacteraceae bacterium
ATCGCCGATTTTTTCATGCGGGTCAACACCGTGACATGGAGCATTGTCTCGGGATTTAACAGCGGCCGTCTGATCATCATTCTGCGAAACGACGGGCTGCGCAAAGACGCGGGAAGCGTTGCCTCCAAGCAGTTCGGAAGCCTGGGCACCGCAGGGGGACACAAAAGCATGGCCCGTGCCGAGATTCCCATTGAAAGCCTGAAAACCGATTTGGACAATCTGGAAAAAAAATCGGTTCAGGAATGGATCATCAACCAGATCAATGCCACTGCAAACCAGGTGGCCCGGGATGAATAACCGTCTGTCCATAACCATTCTGGGCTCCGGAACATGCGTGCCGGATCTTGAAAAAAGCGCCTGTGCGGTGCTGATGGAAACCGATGACAGCAGACTGCTTTTCGATATCGGCCCCGGCACCATGCGGCGGCTGCTGCAAACCGGGCTTTGCATACAGGATATCGACTACGTGCTGATCAGCCATTTCCATCCGGATCACACCGGGGAGCTGGCCGCTTTTTTATTTGCCAACAAGTACCCGGATCTCAGCCGGCGGCAGCGGCGGCTCACGCTGGCGGGCGGACCCGGGTTCAGGGCTTTTTTCGAAAAACTCGCGGCTGCCTACCCGGAGAGGATTACGTGGCCGGAACTGGCGGTAACGGAACTGGCACCCGAGACCCCGAACAAACGAGATTTCGGGGATTTTACCCTTTCCTGGACGCCAGCGGCCCATCAGCCCGAAAGCATCGCCTACCGGGTTGCAGCAGGCGCCGAGGCTTGCGCGGTATATACCGGGGACAGCGATTTCTCCCGGGAAATCATCGACCTGGCCCGCGGGGCGGACCTGCTGATCTGTGAATCGGCCCTGCCTGATCAGATGAAGGTCGACGGGCACATGACCCCGCATCTTTCCGGAAAAACCGCAACCGAAGCCTCAGTGGGCGCCCTGGTGCTGACCCACTTTTATCCGGAATGCGACAATGTCGATATCCGGGCGCAGACCCGCAAAACATACAGCGGCCCCCTGCACTTGGCGCGCGACCTGATGAAAATTCACTTACCCGAAGGCAGCGTAACATGGCCGAAATGAAATATTATCCCGTATGTCTGGATATCCGGAACCGGCACTGCCTGGTGGTCGGCGGCGGTGCGGTGGCACTGAGAAAAGCCGAGGGCCTGCTGGAGGCCGGTGCCCGGGTCACGGTAGTGAGCCCGGAATTTGCCGAGGGTTTTTCCCGCATCGCACCCGGAGCGCCGCTTTATCGCATCCAGAGGCCATACGCAGACACGGACTTAAATGAGAAGTTCCTGGTCATCGGGGCCACGGACAACAGCGCGTTGAACCGGCAGATCAGCCGGGATGCGCACAGCAGAAACATGCTCTGCAATATCGCAGACGTGCCTGAAGCCTGCAACTTTGTTCTGCCCGCGGTGGTCCGCAGGGGGGATCTTTCCATTGCCATTTCCACTTCCGGCAGGAGCCCCGCCTTTGCCCGGCATCTTCGAAAACAGCTGGAAAATCAGTTCGGCCCCGAATATACGGAATTTCTCAGACTGATGGGCGCAATCCGGCAAAAGCTGCTGGCCGGTGCGCATGCCCCGGAGGCACATAAGCCACTGTTTGAACAGCTCATCAACGGCGGCTTACTCGAGCTGATCGCAGCCGGCAAGATCTCGGAAATCAACGAACTGCTGACAGGGGTGCTCGGACCGGGCTATGACTACAACTCGCTCATGGCATCTGCGGAGGAAGACAATTGAATCTTACACTGCTGCCGGTCATCGGATTGTATCTGGCGGGTTCAGCCGGATATGCAGGTTTCCTGTTTCTGCAGCGCGAAGTTTTTAACCGAAGCGCATATGCGCTGGTACTGACCGGTTTTCTCCTGCACACCCTGCTGGTTGGCGTGGAATACGTCCGTGCCGGGGCCCTGCCGGTGGGAAATCTGCACGAAACCCTCTGGTTTGCCGGATGGATCCTGGCCGGCGTGTTTTTGGTGCTGTGGTGGCGCCTGCAGTTAAAAATCCTGGGGGTTTTTGCCGCGCCCTTGATCACGCTGCTGGCAGCCGCGGCTTTTTTTGTACCGGATACAGCCGTGCACCTGGAATCCGATCTTGCCAGCCTCTGGCTTGTGCTTCACGTGGTGATCATCTTCATCGGCGAGGCGTGCCTGGCGCTTGCCTGCTGCACCGGGATCCTGTATCTGATCCAGGAAAGAAACATCAAGGGGAAAAAGCACCGGTTTTTCTTCCGCCGCCTGCCGTCTCTGGAGCTTCTGGACAGCTCCGGATACACGTTTGTGGCAATCGGCTTTACCGCCCTGACCATCGGGCTGATAACGGGGTTTATTTATGCCGAGGTGGAATGGGGCCGGTTCTGGAGCGGAAACCCAAAGGAAGTGTGGGCGGCAATTACCTGGCTGATCTATGCCGCACTGCTGCATGAGCGGGTCGTTGCCGGGTGGCGGGGAAGGCGGGCGGCCATACTGGCCATAATCGGTTTTGCAGCCATGCTTTTTACATTCCTGGGCGTGAATTTCTTTTTGGAGGGCCATCACAATGAATTCACCCGATGGTAGCCCTTCAGCCCCAACCGCGACCACTGAATTAACTCCGGAGCTTCCGGAAATTGCCGTCGTAGGCATCAACCATAACTCGGCGCCGGTGGACCTGCGAGAGTGCCTGGCTTTTTCAGAGGAGGAAAGCCGGGATACGCTCCAGGCACTGAAAACCTATCCGGAAATTCGCGAAATCCTGGTGCTTTCCACCTGCAACCGGGTGGAGATGCTTTTTACCGCATATGAACCGGAAAAGGCCATCCAGACCATCAAATCCTACATCTCCGAAACCAAGTCGGTTTCTGAATCCCGGTTTGAAGACGCCCTGTATACTTACCGGGGCAATGATGCCGTCCGCCATCTGTTCCGGGTTGCGGCAAGCCTGGACTCCATGGTTATGGGCGAGCCGCAGATCCTGGGACAAGTCAAGGCCGCGTATAAAACGGCAGTAGACATCAAGGGCACCGGCGTGATTTTAAACCGCATGCTGCACAAAGCCTTTTCCGTGGCCAAGCGGATTCGCAGTGAAACCGGCATCGGGGACCGGGCCGTATCCATCAGCTACGCGGCAGTAGAGCTGGCCCGCAAGATTTTCGGCCGGCTCGAGGACAAAGCCGTGCTCCTGGTGGGCGCCGGCGAAATGGCGGAACTGGCCGTGGAACACTTAAACCGCTCGCGTGCCACCGGCCCGCTTTATGTGGCCAACCGCACGTTTTCCGTGGGCGTGGATCTGGCCAACCGGTTTGCCGGCACGGCCATCAGCTTCGAGGAAATCGGGGAGACTTTGAAGTCCGCGGATATCATCATCAGCTCCACCGGTGCGGCCGACTACGTGATTACCAAGAGCCAGATCCGGCCGGTTATGCGCCAGCGCCGGCATCGCCCCCTGTTTTTCATCGATATCGCCGTACCCCGGGACATTGACCCGGCCATCAACCGTATTGACAATGCCTATGTCTACGACATCGACGACCTGCAGGACGTGATCGAGGAAAACATCGAATCCCGAAAGTCCGAATCCGTCAAGGCCGAACGCATTATCGACGAGGCCGTGGTACGGTTTGGGCAATGGTACGAAAGCCTGGACGCGGTCCCCACGATCAAGGATCTGAGAAGCAAGCTGTCTGCCATCGCGGACGCGGAACTCAAAAAAACCCTGCACTCCATGGACCACTTAAGCCAGGAGGACATAAAGGCCCTGGAGCGGATGAACGAGGCGATTGTCAAAAAAATGCTCCACGACCCCATGCGTTTTCTGAAAAATCCCGGCGCCCACAGAGACAAGTCCCTGTATATCGATCTGACCCGCAAAATCTTCAACCTGGAAGAAGAAGAATAGGCATTTGCGGCAAACCCGGAATTCAATTTTTCCTCTTTACTTTTGAAAAATGATTGTGATAAAAGGCATAGTTCCTGTTAGGTGTAAAATCGTTGATTTTACATATATGAACAACAAGTTTTGCAGGAAAACGCCACTGTAAGGAAGCGACCCATGGAAGAAAAAGACATCGAATACTTTAGAGAGCTTCTGAACAAACGCCTGGAGGATCTGCTGAATCAGGCCGAAGACACGGTTTCTGACATGCATGATTCCACGGGCAATTTTCCGGATCCCACGGACCGGGCCGCTTATGAAGCTGAACGCAACTTTGAGCTCCGCATCCGGGACCGGGAATACAAGCTCATCAAAAAAGTGAAAAAAGCGCTTGAACGCATCGAGGACGGTACTTTCGGGATATGCGAAAAATGCGGCGAGGATATCGATACCAAGCGCCTGAAAGCCAGGCCGGTGACTACGCTTTGCATTGACTGCAAGACCAAAGAGGAAGCCCTAGAGAAAGCGCTTGGATTATAAATCCGGGAAAATCGATCTTCACATTCATTCCAGTGCTTCAGACGGAAGCCTTTCCCCGGTACAAATCCTGCACCAGGCCGTTGCATGCGAACTGAGCGCGATTGCCATCACCGACCATGATACGGTTGCGGGCGCGGCAGCCGCACTGGAAAACGGAATCCCGAAAGAACTGGAATTTCTGACCGGCGTGGAACTCAGCGCCGGATTTCCCGACGAATTTGCAAATGCCGGCAGCATGCACGTTCTGGGATACGGTATCGACATCCAGGACCGACAGCTTTGCCGGGTACTTGAAAAACAGCAAAAAGCCCGCTCCGGACGCAATCCCGCAATTATTGAAAGGCTCAATCAACTGGGCTGCCGGATATCGCTTCAGGATGTCTCCGGTGAAGCCGGCAAGGACGCCATTGCCCGGCCGCATATTGCAGCCAGCCTGGTGCGCAAGGGATACGCGACAAGCATTGACGATGCTTTTGACCGGTACCTGGGCAAGGGACAGCCGGCTTATGTGGACAAGTTCCGCATTCCCGCCGAAGAAGGCATTGCAGCCATTGCCCGGGCCGGCGGCATTGCCGTGCTGGCCCATCCCGGGCTGCTGGCCGATGACTGCCGCGGCCGGCTCGAAGAACTGATCCCGAAGCTCACAGGCATGGGCTTAAGCGGCATCGAGGTGTATTACCCGGGCCATACCGCGGAACAAGCGGCCCATTTCGAAGGTCTGTGCCGGAAATTCGGGCTCCTGATGACCGGCGGAACTGACTTTCACGGGGATATAAACCCGCAGATTCAGATGGGATGCGGCCTTGGCGATCTGCACGTACCCCATAACCTGTATCGCAAGCTTACCGAAGCGCTGACGCAAATCCCAACACAATAAAGTCTTTTTTGTTTTCATGGAACTTCCGGATTATTCCCAGCTTGAAAAAAACATCGGCTACCCGTTTGCAGACCGGCAGATCCTGGCCACCGCGCTGCGCCACAGATCGTATGTCCATGAACATCCAGAGGGGCTTTCGGATAACGAGCGCATGGAGTTCCTGGGAGATGCGGTGTTAAACCTCATTGTCAGCCACATCCTCATGGAACGGTTTCCGAATCTCACCGAAGGCGAACTCTCCCGGGTGCGGGCCGGGCTGGTCAATGAGGACCGGCTGGCTGCGGCAGCCAAAAGCATCCATCTCGGAGACCATCTGATGCTGGGAAAGGGCGAGCGCCGCACCAGCGGACAGCAAAAAAAATCCATCCTGGCAGATACCTTTGAGGCACTGGTGGCGGCAGTTTATCTTGACGGCGGCTTTGCCGGGGCCTTTGACCTGATCCGAACCCATTTTGCCCCGTTTTTTGATGCCATTGAAACCGACAGGCCGGTTTTTGACTACAAAAGCCTGCTCCAGGAATACGTGCAGTCCCGGCAAATGAACATGCCCGCATATGACATCAAGGATGAAAGCGGCCCGGATCACGACAAGACCTTCCGGGTAACCGTAACGGTCGGCGGCTTTACCACCGAGGGGGTGGGCAAAAACAAAAAAACCGCAGAGCAGGATGCCGCGCAAAGAGCCTATGACCAGTTAAAAGCCCAGGACGGCTAAGCACCATGTCCGCCCAAAGCCCGAAACCTTTTGTCATACCTGTGTTCATCCCGCATTCGGGATGCGGCCACAGGTGCACTTTCTGCAACCAGCATACGGTCACCGGGCAAAACACGCCGATTCCCGAGACCGCGGACCTGGACGCAACAGTAAGGCAATACCTGGAACACCGTCGGGCCGGGCGCGGATTTACGGAAATCTCCTTTTACGGGGGAAATTTCCTGGGCCTGGAAACCGCCCGGATCCGCAAACTGCTTAAAGCAGCCGCAGCCTGGGTTAAGGCGGGAAAAATCAACGGCATTCGCTTTTCCACACGGCCGGACACCATAGATGCCCGACGCCTGGATCTACTGGCCGCATACCCGGTTTCCACCGTGGAAATCGGTGTCCAGTCCATGGATGATGCCGTGCTTAAACGAATCAAAAGGGGACACACTGCGGCCGATTGCTTTCGTGCGGCCGAAATGCTCAAAAACGGCGGGTTCCGCCTCGGGTGCCAGATCATGACCGGGCTGCCGGAAGAAGACGAAGACTCCGCTGTTGACAGCGCCGGAGCCACGGCAGAAATGAAGCCGGATTTTATCCGGATTTATCCCCTGGTGGTGCTTTCCGGAAGCGTGCTTGCAGGCCAATACCGGGCCGGCAGGTTTGTCCCGCTTGGCCTTGAAGACTGCATCCAACGCATGGCAAAACTTTACCGGATCTTTTCCGAAAACGGCATCCCGGTGGTCCGAATGGGACTGCAGGCTTCGGAAGAACTCAACGCCCCGGGCACAGTCCTGGCCGGCCCCTACCACCCGGCCATGGGACACATGGTCTTCTCCCGGGTCATGCTTGCGCATGCACGGCAGCAGTTGGATGCAGCAGCGGAACTGCCGGCAATGGTCTCGCTGCGGGTGCATCCCGCAAGCATCAGCCGGATGCGGGGATTGAAAAACGCCAACATGGATGCACTAAAACGCCTGTATCCCGACGTGCAGCAATTTGATGTCCGGCCGGATCCCCAAATTGCAGAAGATGACGTGCTGGTGGATCCCGCAGAATCAAGATCCGCCCTGCCTGTCTAAAAACTGCCGGTACTCGAAAAGCTTTGCCAGGGACTTGACCGCCTGTTCCGGGGAAGGGTAAAATACGCCTTTATACGGCTTGCCTTCCGCGCTGTAAATGGTTTTGTCCTTATCATCCCGAAGCATGTTCACCCCGAGAATGGGTTTTTCGAATCTTTCCATCAGATTTATGATGTGCGTGATATAACGATTCTCAAAAATTTCCAGGGCTTCGAGCACGGAATCCATGAAATCCTCGGGGCATTCGGGATCGGCCGTGTGCACGGAATCCGCCATCCGCGAGAGCATGTGCCTTCGTCCAACAATGCCCAGGTTAACAATGGCATCGCATCCTTCCCACCCGGCCAGCATCTCGATAACCTTGATGGGAAGCTCCGGGTCGTTTTCCCCCACCAGGTCCACAGGGTTGGCCCGGCTCCAGTACGGCGGCAGCACGTCGTTGATCTGACCGATGAGATCCGCGGGAAGCTCGGGTACGTTTAACCCGTAATACTCGCACAGGTCTGCGGCAACCACGCCCCAGCCGCCGCCCAGTGTCATGATCGCAACCCGGCTGCCCCCGGGCAGCGGCAGAGAGGAAAATGCCGCGGAAAGGTCCAGCAGATCCATGGGCTTGTCCACCTTGACAATGCCTGCCTGCCGGCATACCGCGTTAAACACCCGGGTGTTTGAGGCCATGGCCCCGGTGTGGCTTGATGCGGCCTTGGTGCCCGCGGCGGTCTGTCCGCCCTTGAGCAGCACAATGGGCATTTTCCGGCTTACCCGGCGGGCGCTTTCATAGAAACGGCGGCCGTTTTTCACGCTTTCCACGTAAAGCATCACGGTCTTTGTCAGCGAATCGACTTCAAATGCGTCCAGGTAATCCTCGATGGTGATCATTCCTTCGTTTCCCGAACCGCAGAATGCCCGGATTCCCACTCCCTGCAGTTCGGCAAAGGCCAGAAGCTGATTGCCCATGTTGCCGGACTGGGCCACCATGCCCACGGAACCGGGCGCCGGGCGCACATGGCTTCCCGTGCAGTAAAAGTTGATGTGGGGATTGCAGATGCCCATGGTATTGGGACCGATTAAGTGTATTCCGGCGCTGCGCGCCGCTTCCACCAGTTCATGCTCGGCCCGGGCACCCTGCTCGCCGGTTTCGGCAAAGCCCGAGGCGATCAGCAGCATGTAGGATATGCCCTTTTCCTTGAACTCGGGAATGAGGGCCGCGACCTTTTCCGCGGGTATGGTTACCACGGCCACGTCCACGCTGCCGGGAATCTCGGTGACGCTTTTGTACACGGGGCGGCCGGCGATCTGCCCGCCCCTGGGATTGACAAGATAAACCGCTCCCTGGTATCCGCCGCCGATGGTATTGGTCAGCAGGTTGTGTCCCCACTTGCCCAGTTGGGAAGATGCCCCGACAAAAGCCACGGAGCGGGGATGGAACAACGCGCCCACGGCCTCCGGCGATACCGGCGGAAGAAACTGTTTTTCCGGCGGTGGCGCGCCTTTTACCACCAGGGCATCCACGGCAAGGACGCTGCCGTCAGGCGAGATCAGCAGCGGATTGATATCAATCTCTACAACATCCGGATTTTCCGCTGCAGCCCGGGAAATTCCCAAAAGCGCCTGTGACAGCATGTCCCGATCCGCTGCAGCCTCGCCGCGGAAAGCGCCCAGAAGCTCCCGGGAGCGGATTTCATCGATCATTTCCGCGGCATCGCCCGGATTCAGCGGAGCCAGGCGAAATGTGACATCTGAAAGCGCCTCGGTAAAAATCCCGCCCAGTCCGAACATTACCACCGGCCCGTATTCCGCATCGCGAAACATCCCTGCCGCAAACTCGCGCCTGCCCGAAACATGCGGCTGAAGCAAAAAGCCTTCAAGGGCGTTGCCCGCCTGCCGGGAAACCTGTTCTGCCGCATCCCGGACCGCGTTTTCATCAAAAAGATGCAGGTGCACCAGCCCGCCTTCGGTTTTATGAATCAGCGTTTCGCCATGGGCCTTTAACACCACCGGAAAACCGATCTGCCGCGCGATTTGTGCGGCTTGCCCGGCAGTGGCCGCAACCTGTTCGGCCACCACCGGCACGCCGTAATCCTTTAGAAACGTTTTGGATGCCCATTCAGACAGGGCCTGTCGCCGGTCTTCACTCGCACCGGCCTGCTGTTGGGATTCTTGCATGATCCGCTCCTCTGGATAATTATTAAAAGCCCGGCAAATTGCCAATCAGTTCCGCATTCCTTTCTGCGGCGGCCCTGATATTTTTCAACAAATTCGGATCTCAGCGATCCCTGGGCGGGTTGTTCTCCGGAGAAAGCACCACCAGGTTTGACCTGTCTTTTTTAAAGGAAAGCCCTTCGTGTTCGGTTCCGACTTCCTCGACGGAAATGATGGTATAAATGGAAAGGTGCAGGGACTTGACGTTTTCAAGCCGTTTTTTCATGTCTTCTTCCGCCGGATTGACCACCAGGTTGCTGGTGGAAAAGACAAAATCGGATATCGCGATAAAACTCAGGCCAAGAGAGGAATCGGTCACGGTTCTGGCCTTGAGGCTTACGATGTTTCCTTCCTGCGGCTCTCTGTAAGTGATGATAAAATACGTTTCCTGTCCGCTTTTTTTCCCGCTTTGTGGCATGTTTGAATGAATACCTTTTGCTTCGAATTTGCCGTTTTTGCAAACCCCTAAAAATTTCAGGCGTTTTCCGGAACTTCATAACGTTACACAGCCTATCGCACGGCCCGGGTTTTGTCAAAACAGATTCGGAATGCCCGGCCATGCCCGACAAAGGGAGTCCTGCTTTCGATCCCGATTTCGATAAACGGCCGGGCGAACACACAGGTTCGCCCCTACGCCGGGAGCCTGAAGCTCTCCAGGGATAGACGGGAAAAACTCCCGAGACGGTTGGACAGGTCGGGCCGGCGGGGTGGTTTGCGCAGATGCATCGGGCGCGTCAGCGGACGGCAGATGCGCAAACTTCCCCGCCGGCCCGACCCTGCGAAAATCCTTGAAGATTGTCTTTTTTCGCAGAGCCTCACAATATTGACAATTTCGGAAAAAGCTGTTTATCGCCGCCAGGGCGATATTTTTGCAACAAAGGAAATCCGTAAGCATCTTGGCTGATCGGCGGTGCGAAAAAGGAGTTTCCTCGCTCCAGGAGCCTCTGCGAGCCTCGATTTCCGCTCGGAAACCCGCTTTTCCGCACCGCCGTCAGGGCAACGAAGTGCAATTGCATGAGAACGAAAAAAAGGTTTTCCGAGGAAGTCTAAAAATTATTATGGCCGCCAAGCACTAAAAATATAAGCAACTGATTTTACTTAAACACTTAACAACTTAACGCTGCCTTTAAAAAAGGCTTTTCACAGGCTTATCCATATTGAAAGATTCCGAGAAACACGCCGAGTGATGCGCACCGCTCGGTTTTACGGGACGGGCAATGGATAAGCCGGTGCCGGTCACGCATAACCCATTACCCATAACGCATCACCCTTCCAGTTTCTCCACAACCCGCAAATATTCCCCGGAACGATTCAGGTAAAAAGCCAAGGGCTTGGAAAAGTTGCGGCCGAGAATGCCGTCGATAAACATCTGGCTGATTTCCCGCTCCATTTTCAGAATGCTCTGGGCCTTTATCAGCACGTGCCGCTCGTCTTCGGACATATTTCGCAGAAAGTTGCGGAAAGCCGTGTGCGCCCGGGGCTGATACATCCAGAAATACAGCAGATCCAGCGAATTTACGATCAGGATCTGGATCAGTTCGCGGGTCTCCTCGTCCTCGGAATGATACCAATCCTCCGGTCGCTGGAGCAGGTCCAACACCTCGGATTCGGGAAAAAGCATCTCCACCCGGGCATACACATCCAGAAACTGCCGCAGCTTCTGCTTGTAATCATTCATGCGTTCCCGAATATTCTTGGCCCGGTCCACCGAACCCTCAATAACTCCGGCCACGCAATCCGATGCTGCCTTGGAAATCACGGCCGCCCAGCTTTGCAGCATGGCATCTACCTGGACCACACCAGCCAGCACCATCACACCGCCGATCATTTCATTGAAACCGTAGGCAACCGGAATGGATAGCACACTGCGGAAAAAATTGGCAAA
>JAIPES010000085.1 GCA_021737045.1 Desulfobacteraceae bacterium
GTTCTTCTTCGCCGTGGACCAGGGCGATGTGCCTGACCCGGAGGTTGGATTCTTTTAAAAAGCGCAGCATTTCATCTTTGTCCGCATGTGCGGAAAAACCTTCCAGGCTCTCCACCCGGGCTTTCAGGGGATATTCCTTGTTCATAAACCGCATCATGGGCGGCTCGCCCTGCCGACCGTTTTGCGCGTATTGCCGCCCCTTGTCCAGGAGCCTGCGCCCCAGGGTATGGGCGGCCATGTAGCCCACGATCAGGATGGTGTTTTTTTCGCTGTGGATCTTGTATCGCAAGTGGTGCAGAATCCGGCCGCCTTCGCACATGCCCGAGGCAGAAAGCACGATGTGCGGTTTTTGCTCCCGCATCAGGGCCATGGATTCCTCCACGGATTCGGTGAAGTGCAACTGATCGAACATAAAGGGATTGACCCCTTCTCTGAGAAAATCCCTGTTGGCCTGCTTGTCGTATACCTCCGGGTGCTCCCCGTAGACCTTTGTAATGCGGGTGGCAAGCGGGCTGTCCACGTAAATGGGCACTTTCGGCACCTCGCCCTTGTTGTAGAGCTCATGTATGGTATAGAGCAGTTCCTGGGTGCGGCCGAAGGCAAAGGAGGGGATGAGCAGCGTTCCCCCGCGCTCCACGGTCTCGGTAATAATCCTTTTCAAATGGGGCGCCATGTCAGCCACAGGTTCGTGAATCCGGTTGCCGTAGGTGCTTTCCATGAGCATCAAATCAATATCCCGATGTTCTTCTGCAAACTGCAGCTCCGGATTCCGTATTATGGGCTTGTCAAACCGGCCCAGATCGCCGGTATAACAGATATTATAGTTGTGTCCGTTTTCCTGAACACGGATAATGGTCACGGCTGAACCCAGGATATGCCCGGCATCGTAGAACACGCACTCCATGCCCCGCCCGGCAGCAACCGGGTGGCGGTAAGGCTGGCCGAAAAAATGGCTCAGGGACTGCTCAGCCGCGTCTGCCGTATACAGGGGCTTGACCCTGGAAAGTCCGTAGCGCTCCATGTAGGCCTCGATTGCATCCTGATCCTTCTGCCCGTTTTTCTTGAGTTTGCGCTTGACCGCCTCCCGGTCCTGGCCGCTCATATCCGTTATAGCCGAAAGCAGCCGCTTGTAATTCAGATAATCTGAATCCGACTCCTGGATATGCGCACTGTCGGCCAGCAGATACCCGCAAGCATCCGCAGTGGCCCGGGTGCAGATGACCTGGCCGGCAAATCCCCTGCTTGTCAGCAGCGGAATCCGGCCCGAGTGATCGATATGGGCATGGGAGAGGACAACATTGGTGATAATTCCGGGATCAAAAGGCAGTACCCGGTTTTTCCGGTCGCTCTCCTCGCGACGGCCCTGGAACATGCCGCAGTCAAGCAGAATCCGGTCCTTTTCGGTTTCCAGCATGTGCATCGAACCCGTGACCTCCCGTACCGCACCGTAAAAACGAATCTGCATACCTTCTCCTTTCCCGGATTTCCGCATTGCCGGTTATTGCCGCGCCGGATCAAAGCCACAAAGCACACCCAGCACACAAAGACGCTTTTTGACTCCTTGATGTACTGCGTGTGCTTTATGGTTTCAAACAAATTCTTCGGGGCTGAAGCCAAATGTTTTTCTGACAATAACAAACCCGGGGAAAACACACACCATACAAAAATTTAATAAAATTCAGATCCCGCGACCAATGCCGACCCGGAATGAACGGGTTTCGGATTTACCCTTGCGCGCAAAAATGATAGGTATAATATTTGGTTAATATTTAAATATATTTTCAAATATTTGCTCGGCGGGGACATGGTCATGGAATTCGAAGGCCCTGAGAAAAAGCTGGAAATCATTCTGTCACAACCGGATCCGAAGCTGCGCGACAATTCGGACGGCAGGTGGGATGCGGTCGTGCACGCCAGCGACGCGGAAATCGTAAGCCGCATTTCAAATCCCGCGATGGATGCGTACCTGTTGTCCGAATCCAGCCTGTTTGTCTGGGATGACCGGATTTTAATGATCACCTGCGGTAAAACCACGCTGGTAAAAGCCGTGCCCGAACTCATCCGGATCATCGACCGCGAGCGGGTGGCCTTTTTCTTCTATGAGCGCAAAAACCTGATGTATCCGCAGGCCCAGCCCTCGGACTTTGAAGCTGACGTGGCAAGCCTTGCCCGCCACTTCAAGGGCAAAAGCTATCGTCTGGGCCCGGCAAACCATGATCACGTCCATATTTTCTATGCATACGCGCCCGGGGCAAATATTGCCGAAGACGAAGAAGACGAAACCCTGGAGCTTCTCATGCACGACCTGGAAGATTCGGCATTGAAAGCCTTTATTCCGCAATCCGGGGAAAGCGCTGCCGATATCGAAGCCCGTACCGGAATCGATCGGTTGTACACCGGCATGGAAACCGATGCCTTTGTTTTTGAGCCCTACGGCTATTCCATGAACCGCATTTCCGGGGAGCTGTATGTTACCATCCATGTCACCCCTGAAGAAGACGGCTCATATGCCAGTTTTGAGACCAATGTCGCGGAACCCGACTACCGCGACCGGATCAGCCGGCTCATGGATATCTTCCGCCCCCGGCACTTTACCCTGGTCTTTACGGAGGCCGTATCCGAGCGCGACCCGGGCGAAGGCAAGCTTCCCAGGCAAATCCCGGGCTACCGGCGCTCGGAAAAAAGCCTTTACGAGTTTGACTCCGGATATGCGGTCCTTTTTGCCAACTTTGTCCGGTCTGAATAAGATCCCCCAGCCCTGTGCCGGCCGGAAAGCTTCCTCATGCTCAGCGGTCTGCTTTTTTGCCTGCCGGCTGCCCCAGCTCGACACCGGTCAGGCCAATGGCTGCCGGAATAAGCAGGATGGATCCGATGGTCGTATTGATCATGGTCAGGGCAGTGAGCACGCTGAAAAGGACAATGGGCAGAAAATTCGATGTCACCATGGAGAGAAAGCCGAATGTCAACGCCAGGGAAGTAAACATGATCGCTTTTCCCGAAACAAAAAGGGTTTGCTCGATGGTCTCATCAACAGTTGCGCACTGCGGGCGGTAAAACCGGTAGGTGTTTAAAAAATGAATTGTATCGTCCACACCAATGCCGATGGTAATCGTGGCAATTACCGAGGTGACCATATCAAGCTCAATGCCGAACCAGCCCATGATGCCGAAATTGATCAGGATGGTCACGCCCATGTCAATGAGCGCCATGGGCGCCGCGGCGATTTTCCGGAACAGCGCCGTGATCACAACCACCACAAACACCAGGGAAAGCGCCAAGCCGATGAGCTGGCTGGTAACTACGTAATGGGCGAGCTTGAGATTGACTGCGGGATATCCGGTTATTTCATAGCTGTAGTCCTCCGGCAGGGTCTTTTCCAGATAGGCATTGATTTTTTCCAGAATCCGCCGAATCTGGGTTGTGCCCAGGCGATCGGCCTGCCTTGCGGTGAGCCGGGCCAGGACATTGGTTTTCTGGTAAAAGACATCCACGAACGGCTCGAAATCGTCATACACCCCGTCTGAATCCGAATCCGCCCCGCCGTAAATGGCCAGATAGTCCATGATGGTCATCCGATCTGGCGGAATCTTGAAAAAATCGGGATTCCCGTTGTGCATGGCCATATGCATCCGTTTGGCCGCATCGGAAAACGCATCTGTGCGCCCCACGTTTAAATCGGCGTTTTCCCCGGCCACCAGCCAGGACCGCAGATTTTCCACAGTCTGCAGAAACTCCGGGGACTTGACCCCATTGGTCTCGCCGGAATCAATAATAATATTCACTGCCCAGGCCCCGCCGAACTTATCGCCAAGCTGCACGGTATTTCTGCGCGTTGGATCGGATTTGCGGAAATAATGGAGAAATTCGGTATCCACCTTCATCTCCAGGGCGCCGATGACAGAGACCACCAACACAACCAACAAAACAGCATATACCTTTCCGGAATGCCGCAGCGCCCCCTTGGCCGTGGCAGCCAGCAGCCAATCCACCAGCGAAAACCCGGAGGACTGCCGTTTTTGAAGCATCCCACCGGGATAGCGGTGCGGCATCAACTGCAGGGCCGAGGGAATCAGAGTAATGGCGATGCCAACGGCAAAAAAAATACCCAGCCCGGCAAACACGGCCCATTGCTGGATGGCCGTGAGCTGACTGGATATCAGAGTAATAAAGGCCGCAGCCGTGGTCAGCCCGGCCAGTGTCACGGTAACGGAAATGTGGGTCATAACGGAAAGAATTCCCCTGCCCTTCTGTTCGGGATCAATCAGGTTAAAATCCGCATAATACTGGTTGAGCACGTGGATGGCATATGAACTTCCCACGGATATCAGCAACGGCGGCAGGGTAATGGCAATGGTGGTAATGGGCCATCCCAGATAGCCCATTAAACCGAGAGTCCAGATTTCGGCCATCCCCAAAGTGGCCAGGGGCAGTATAACCCCCCGCATGGATCTGAAGTTAAGAAAAAAAACGAGGGTCACGACCATCAGCACCAGCGGTGTGCTGCGGTACAAATCTTTTTCCATATAGCGGTTGAACTGACGGCTGATATAAGGGACACCGGATGTGACAACTTCGAGTGTTTCGTGAAAGGCTGCAATTTCCCGGATTTCATCGACCATCTCCGGCCGCTGTTCAGTCCCCGAAAACCGAACCATTACAGCAAAATCCGTAATTCGCCCGGTTTTATCATCCACCGCGTAAAGGCCCTTTTCAAAAGCCGGATTCCGCTTCAGGCGCTGCCTGAATTCAGCAATCTCCCGGGATGTTTCCGGGACAACGCGTTGTCCGGCCGAATTTTCCGGTACCAAAGGGTAGGTTTCCAATACATCATCTTTGCCGGTAACATCATTTACAGTAAACGGCGAAACAATGGTGTCTATGATCTCGGCCTTTTGCAGCCGGATATCCTGCTTGACTGCCTGCCTGATCCGTCTGACACCGCGCGGACCAAGTGTTCGGGCCTGACGGGTTTCAGGCGGCATCTTGCGTTTGAGCATCCGGACAAAGGCGGGGGCTTCTGAAAACGCGGCAACAATCTCTTCAAAACCGATCCCAGGATCTGCCAGTAGGTCATGCAGACGTTGTTGTCGCTGGCCGGCCCTTTCTGCGGCAAAATCCCGGTACACCTCCAGATCGCTTATAAACCGGTCAAAAGCAGAAAGCGCATGATAAGAAAACAGATTCTCGGAGCTGACTGCCATGAGAAGAAAGCGGCTGTTGTCGCCGAAAGTCTCCTGGGCTTTCTTGTACTGTACATAGACAGGATCGTCCTTCGGCATAAAGGCTTCAATGGAATGGTCAAACCGGAGTTGCAGCATGCCCAGGCCGAGGGCGAGGGTAATCAGCCCGAGCAGGATGAGAAAAATGACGGGATGTCTGATGACCAGCTTCAGATAAGCATTTATCATGGCAAATGCGATGCCTTCCAGTGTACCGGAGTTTTTCTTTGCCCTTTTCAAACAGCAGCAGCCGTAGTCGGGTGATCCGCAGCAGACAGGCAAAAGATATCATTACCAGACCCACCCTTTTTGCGTCCAGCGTAAACCCGGGAAATCCCGTTATTGCCGAATCGGTATCGGGATCGAAAAAAATTTTTTCTATTGCAATCATCCAACGACAACGAGACCGAATCGTTTGTTGGCAACCAAGGATTTCAGTTCGGTGGGCTCTGCAAAATATCCGTGTCTTCAGGTATTTTCGCAGACCAGCCCGGCGGCCGGAATTGTTTGAGTCCTCGATAGTGGGCGAGTTTCATGGATTGGCGCAAAGCGAGTGCAAGAGTGCAACGACCCATCTTGATTCGGACGCGGATAATTGATATATTTATATTTTCAGCCACGGCGCATGGGCGGTTTGAACTTCAGGGCACGCGGAGTACCCGAAATCATCGCGTTCACGATTTCATCTATAATACAAGGAGGCCTGCAATGAGAAAAAAATGGCTGGTGATACCGATTATGCTCTTGCTGGCGGTTTCCGCGGCCCATGCCATGTCCGGCCGCCAGATCATGGAAAAAAGCAAGGAACTACCAGATGCCGACACCGCCGCCAGCAAGGTCCTGATGAAAATCCACAAAGCCGGCCGGGTGCTTGAAAAGGAATTCATCCTACAGAGCAAGCAGTTTGAAGACGGCGAAGACAAGACGCTGATCTCATTTACCCGGCCCACCCGGATCAAGCTGCTTGTTCACGCGCATCAAGGCAGGGAGGACGACCAGTGGCTCCGACTCTCCTCGGGCCGGGTCAAGCGGGTTGCCGGCTCCAGCCGGGGCAGACCGTTTGTCAATTCCCATTTTTACTACGAGGATTTTACCTCGGTGAACCTGGATGATTACAAGTTCAAGCGGGTCGGGGAAGCCGAGGCGCTCGGGGATGACTGCTACAAGGTGCAGGCCGTCAAGGTCAGCGGGGAAAAGGTCTATGAGAAGCTGGTGCTCTATCCCCGCAAATCCGATTATTTTGTCAACCGTATCGACTTTTACAAAAACGGGGAGTTTCACAAGTACCTGGAAAACCGCCAGGTGAAAAAAATCGACGGCATCCTTACCCCGCACAAGGTTGTCATGACCCGCACCGACAACCGGGGCCATACGGAACTCATTTTAAAGGGCATTCAGTACAACCTGGACATTCATCCCACCACGTTTAAGAAGGGGAGGCTGCAGTAGGTGATAGCATTCCGGGTTTGCGCAGTGCTTGCAATGCTTGCGGTTCTGCCATCCATGCTTGGGCCCGGGCAGGCCCGGGCGGATAATGGCAGCCAGGCAAGCCAGTGGGAACTCGACGATGATTCCCGTGTTACAGACTCGGCCCCGGAGCTTACCTGGAACATGAACACGGCATTTGAAAACTATGTGAACACCCGGGAGGAACTGGATTTTGAAGATGCCTACAAAAAGCAAGAGGTAAGCACGCGGTTTGATATCCGCTATGGCACCGACAACCGGTATGCCCGGTCCATAACAGATCTCTATTTTTCCCCTTCCTTTTTCAGCAACGACATCGGCAAGGACTACCCCTACTCTCGGGAAAGCCGGATCTACAGGAATCTGCGGATCTCGGGCGAATCCGGCGAGATCATTTTCCGGGAGCTGTACTATAACTGGATGCCCGGCAATCACCGGCTGCGGGTTGGCAACCAGGTCTATCCGTGGGGCACGGCAGACGGGTTTAACCCCACTGCCTATTTAAATCCGCTTGACTTGCGGGAGTTGATTTTAACCGAAGAGGACGAATTCCGGCTGGGGGTGCCCTCAGTTTCAGGGACGCTGTTTTTTTCAGAAGCCACCCTGGAACTGGTTTTCGTCCCCATGCACATCGCCGGGGCCCTGCCCGCAACCGGCCATTTCTGGGCGGTCAAGGAGGTCGAGGACCAATACCCGGTATATTTTGACCCACCCGAGCAAAAGGATCTCGACAGCGAAAATTTCGGGTACGCCGCCCGCATGAGCAGTACCTGGCAGGGATTGGATTTTTCAGTGAGCGCCTATCACGGACCGGACAACCAGCACCTGCTGGTGCCGGAGCAAACCGTGCTGATCCCGAACCAGCCCGTGGGCATCCGCGTCCGGCCGCGTTCTTACGTGGTGGACTACATAGGGGCGGATTTTTCCAAGAGCTTCGGCGACTTCGTGTTTAATGCGGAAGCCGCCTACGCACCGAACAAAACCGGCATCATCGAGCAGGACACGGACCGGCCCCAGAGGCTTGAATTTCCGTATAAAACCGAAGAAACCGACTACCTGGCCTATTCCGTGGGGCTGAACTACTATATCCCCCTTTACCGCATGTTGTCCGGGCACGCGGGCGATTCCCTGCTGACCGTGGAATGGTATCAGGCGAAATATTTTGATGATAAAATCGAGTCTCCGCATCTGACCGATTTTTTAAGCTGCCAGTACCGGGACAGCTTCTTTGACCGGCGGGTCAAGCTCCGGCTGACCACGATATTTGAAACCCGCCGGGGCGGGGTGATATTCTGGCCCCGGGTGGGATATGATTTTAAAAACGGACTGGAAATCGAACTCGGGTATGTGGGCATCAACGGAAGCGGTTCTGGCGATTACGATGACGACGCGCTTTTTTACTACTACCGGCAGAATGATTTGGTAATGGTGAATTTCAAGTATGCTTTTTTTTAAGCCCCGGAAGCGTGCCCTTTTTGCCGTCTGCTGCATTTTTGCGATCATTTGCGGCTGCGGCCAGGGATCAGAGGTTTCAGAAGACCGGGAAATCGTTATTTCCGGCACGCTTGGGCTGCCGGATGACGCCATGGAAACCGACGCACCGGTCATGGTGGCCGTCACCCGGACCATGGACCCGGAGGCGATCCGCACCCGGCCCGACCAGGCGATCATCGCCTATGTGGCAGCAAGCAAGCAGGCTGCCGACTTCCGCGTGGACCTCACCGACACAGCGGCCAGGGCCGGGGACGAGGTTTTTGTTTTCGGATTTCTGGACAGGAATTACGACGGGGATGTGCCGTATCCGGATTCGGGTGACGAAATCGGCATTTACGTAAAAGAAGGCCAACTGGATCCGGCGCTTACGCTTCGGGCCGGGGGAAATGCCGGCCTGCATATTGACATCAACCGGCGGGTCTATGATTATAAGGCCGCGATATCCGGGCAGGTCCTGGGGGATTCTTCCGGCCCGGTCACGCTGGTGGCTTACGCCGGGCCGATCACGTCTTCGGATTTCACCTCCCTGGATTACTCGCAGGTAATGGGCGTGACCACCATGGACAAGCCGGACCAGCCTGCCGAGTATCGCATCGACATCATGCCCTACGGCAAACACGTGCCCATCGAAAATGTCCAGTTATTTGCGATCCTGGATCAAAACCGGAGCCAAAGCGTGGATGGCGGAGACCGCATCGGCTTTTTCGCCCAGGGCGATGATTTTTCCACCCCGATCACGGTTCCCGCCGGCCGGGTCGGCGACATTGACCTGGAGTTTAAATTCGGCGTGCCCGAGCCTTCCGGATATGACATCTCACTTACCGGCCAAGTTCCGGACCTGAAGCCCCACGATGCAGAACACCCCCTCTACATTACCGTGTTTGACGCCCAAAGCCCGGGGGACGTGCTTGAAAATCCATACGCGGGACTGAAATACTTCTACCAGGTGCCGCCCGAGGAATACAATTACACGATTGATCTTTCCAAAACCGATTTGTGCCCGGGCGATGAAGTAATGGTCGCCGCCCTGCGGGACAATGACTTTACAGGCGGATTTCCGCAGCTCTCCAGCGGTGACAAGCTGGGCCTTGTACAAAACCCGGAGGACTACCGGATGACCATGGAACTGACCCACGGGGTCAACCCGGTTCCGCCGGGCGGATACGAATTTCCCTTAAACAAAAACGTCTACGAATACGAAGCCAGCCTTGCGTACTCGGTGGACCTGAGCGAGGCAGGCGACTACGGAGCCAAAAGCCGGTTGATCGTGCTGGCCATCCACGTCAACGGCGTTGACGATTTAAGCAGTTTCAACATAGATATCAACTATCTGCTGGCCGCAGACATCCTGCCGGTCCAGGAATACGAGATCCGGGAGCTTCCGGTGCTAACCGCGATCTACGAAGGCCTGGAAGTCTACGAAGACGCAAATCCCCCGGATCCGCTGATCGAAAGCGTCGGAACATTCACTGAGCGCACTGCTTACCTGGTCGCAGTGCTGGACAAGGACGGCAACGGGCAGATGGACGGCAATGACGAGGTGGGCTACCATGCCGGAATCCTCGGTCTACCCAAGGCAATTTCCCGCATCACCCGGGAAACCAACCAGGGTCCATACGAAATTGCACATTTCTCCGAGCCCTGAGCCCTTTATCCGTAAAACCCTTCCCAAAAGACCCCTCCCCCGCCGGAATCCAAATCGGGATCGGGATCGAAAAAAACCTTTCCAGGCGGTTTCCCGCGGCGGTCCGGCGGGGTGGTTTGCGCAGATGCATTGGGCGCGGCCAGCGGACAGCAGATGCGCAAACTTCCCCGCCGGAGCGCCGGATTTATGATTTACGCCCCGGGCAAAACATGGTATAAATTTGGAGTTTGCGGATTAACCGACATTTCGGCACATTATCCGGAATTCGCAGTTTTTTCCGATAGCCGCGTATCCGCGTTTCTTTCATGACTGCAAGGAGATCGCCCGGATGACCGAAAAAGAAAACAAGCTGGACCTGTGGGTCACCGAAACCCATCAGGACATTGTTTCCCTTGGATTCAAGGTGGAGGATACGCTTTTTTCCGGCACCAGCCCGTACCAGCAGGTAGACGTGGTCAAAACCGCAGGACACGGTGCCATGCTGCTAAACGACGGCATTGTCATGGTATCCGAGCGAGACGAGTTCGTATATCATGAAATGATCGCCCATGTGCCCCTTTTTACCCATCCGAATCCCAAACGGGTGCTCATTATCGGCGGCGGAGACGGGGGCACGGCCCGGGAGGTGCTGCGCCACGAAACCGTTGAACGGGCCGTGATGGTGGAAATCGATGAAATGGTGGTCAATGCGTGCAAAAAACACATTCCCTCCGTTTCCCGCGCCCTGGATGACCCCCGCCTGGAGCTGATCATCGACGACGGGGTGAAGTACGTGGCCCGGTGCCAGGAGAGCTTTGACGCGGTGCTCATTGACTCCACCGACCCCATCGGGCCGGCCCAGCCCCTGTTTGACAAAACGTTTTACGAAAACGTCTCCGGCCTGCTCGGGGAAAAAGGCATCATGGTCTCCCAGTCCGAGTCCCCGTTTTACGACCGGGAAATTCAGGAGTCCATGTTTTCCAACCAACGGCCGTTCTTTGAAAAAATCCACATGTACACGTTTTCCACGCTCACCTATCCGGGCGGACTGTGGAGCTTCGGATTTGCCGCCAGGGGCCTGTGCCCGATAAAGGATTTTGACCCGCAGCGGCC
>JAIPES010000086.1 GCA_021737045.1 Desulfobacteraceae bacterium
CGCCCTTTCCGGGCCCGCAGGAAAAAACCCGGAAGGACGGTAGCCGTCTTAAGCGGCTACAGCGTAGTTATAATCGTCTGCTTTTGTATTTAAGCACCGCCTGTTTTACGAGTCAGCGGAACTCGGCATGCAACCATTGCTTCCATGCCCCCGTCGAAGCCGTTTCGCCCCCATGGTTACAAGGCGTGTTTTTCGGCAGGGTGGTGCTGGTTATCTGTAAAATAAGCGGTCATGCCTGTATTGTCAACCATTGGTTTCTGCATTTTCATGCCCGGGTGCGGATCTCTGTTCGAATAAAGGCAAAACAGCGCTGGCTTGAAAAACATCGCTGTTTTTGCGGTGTTACCTTGCGTGTTTTTTGGCCCGGTCCATTTCGCGTTTGACCTCGCGTTCCTTGATGGAGTCGCGCTTGTCGTACTGGCGTTTTCCCTTGGCCAGGGCCATGACCACCTTGGCCTTGCCGTCTCTGAAATACACCCGCAGGGGAACCAGGGTGTGGCCCTTTTCCTTGATTTTGCCGTAAAGCCGCTTTAATTCGGATTTGTGCATGAGCAGCTTTCTGGGCCGCTCCGGTTCATGGTTGTCATAATAGGCAAACGGGTAGGGCCCGATATGCATCTGATGGAGCCAGAGTTCGCCGTTTTTAAATTTCCCGTAGGAGTCCTTGAGATTGGCCCGGCCCTGGCGCAGGGATTTGACCTCTGTGCCCTGCAGAACCATCCCGGCCTCGAATTCATCCAGGATGAAAAATTCGTGCCTGGCTTTTCGGTTTTCTGTAACGATTTTGACGTGGTCTTGATTCATGAATGACTTTCTGTTTAAACTGAAAAATGGTTCACCGGTCAGAATTCGGTTATTTGCCGTAAATGTCTTCGTTTAGCAATTCGCCGTATGCGTCCATGATGATCCGCTCCATGTCTTGCACCGAGGATTGCTGCAAAAGAGTGTCCATGAGTTTTTCCGCCTCGGAGACGTTGATTTTGCGGATGAGGTTTTTGATCTTGGGTATGGACTGAGGGGCCATGCTCAGCTCTTCAATCCCCATGCCCATGAGAATGGGAAGATGCATGGGTTCTGCGGCCATTTCCCCGCACATGTAGGTTTTTTTGCCCCTGTGGCGGCCGGCATCCACAACGTGGCGGATCAGCCGGATCACGGCCGGGTGCATGGGGCTGTAGAGGTGGGCCACGTGGCGGTTGCCCCGGTCAATGGCCAGGGTGTACTGGACCAGATCGTTGGTGCCGATGCTGAAAAAATCCACCATGTCGGCCAGCAGGTCGGCCATGACAGCAGCAGAGGGAATTTCGATCATAATGCCCACTTCAATGTCCCGGTTGTATTCAAGGCCTTCCTGGTCCAGCTCTGCTGCGGCCTGGTCCAGGATTCGGATGCACTCGGTGATTTCCTCTGCCCCGGATATCATGGGCAGAAGCAGGCGGACATAACCGTGGGCCGCGGCCCTTAGAATCGCCCGGAGCTGGGTTTTAAAAATTTCCGGGTTTTTGAGGCAAAACCGGATAGCCCGCAGGCCCAGTGCCGGATTGGCTTCTTCCGGGGAGGGCATGCTCTCTATTTCCTTGTCCCCGTTGATATCCAGGGTGCGGATGGTCACCGGCAAAGGGGACATGAGCTCCACGACTTCCTTGTATTGATCAAAGAGTTCCTGCTCTCCGGGAAAATCGACTCTCGACAAATACAGAAATTCGGTTCTGAAAAGACCGATGCCGTCTCCGCCATGGTCCTTGACCGCCACGACCTCCTCGGGCAGCTCAATGTTGCCCATTATCCTGAAATGCTTGCCGTCTGCCGAGGTGGCCGGCAGCTCGCCCCTGCGCACCACTTCCTTTTTATACGCTTCGTATCTGCGGGAAAGCTCTTCGTAGCGGACCAGGGTTTCTTCTTCAGGATTGACGATCACAAGGCCCTCATTGCCGTCAACAATGATCAAATCCTCGTTTTTGATCAGGGCCGTGGCCCGTTCCAGGCCCAGCACGGCAGGAATTTCCAGGGTGCGGGCGATGATGCTGGTATGCGAGGTCTTGCCGCCCCTGTCGGTGATAAAGCCCATGACCCGGTCGAGCTGGATCTGGCTGGTTTCAGCCGGCGACAGATTGTTGGCCACAAGGATCACGCGCTTGTTGATCCCGGAGATATCCACGTCCACCGCCCCCATCAAATGCCGCAGGATTCGGTCGCATACATGCTCAATGTCTGCGGCCCGGGCCTGCAGATAGGGATCGGATATTTTTTTAAATACGCTTTTGGCTGTGGCCGAGGCCTTTTTCAGGGCCCATTCCGCATTGATCTGCTCGTTTTTGATCAGCTCAATGGTTTTGCCGTACAGCATCTTGTCCTTGTGGAGCAGCAGGTGGGTCTCCAGGATATAGGCATGCTGGCGCAGGTCTTCCGGAATGTCTTCAATAATGCCGGAAAGTTCGTTTTTGGCCTTGTTGACGGCGCCCTTAAAGCGCTTGAGTTCCTTGTCGACATCCCTGTTGTCGATATTATACCGTTCAATAACCTCAACGCCCTCCCGGTCCACCAGGTACGCCTTGCCGATGCAGATGCCCTGGGAGCCGCTGATGCCGTGGAGAATGATTTCTTCTGTGGGTTCTGTTGTCATAATAAGAGTGATTACTCCTCAAAGCCGGCTTCAAATAACTTACTGATTTCTTGTAAAATTTCGTTATCTGAGGAATTTTCTATTCTCAGGGTGATCCGGGAGTCCTTGGTGCCGGAAATTGAGAGAATATCAATGATGCTTGTGGCATCGACTTCTTCATCGTCCTTGATCAGCCAGACGCCGGATTCGGCTTTCATGGCAAGCCTTGCAATCATGGCCGCAGGCCTGGCATGCAGGCCGAGTTCATTGACAACGGTGACGGTTTTTGTCAAGTGATTGTCCAAATGATTCATTTCGTTGATAATTTGTTAATATAATTTTATAATTTTAACACGTTGCCCTTTATTCTGTCAACCAAATCATTGCCGGATATCGCCTGAACCGGGTGTTTAAACAATTGACAATCCATACCCGGATTGCTACTAAAGCCGAATGCTTATCATTTAGAAGAAAGGTTGGGACATGGAAAAGCAGCACATCGTCGAAGACATCAAGCTCACCGAAGCCTGGCGGTTGTTTAAGATTATGGGGGAATTTGTCGACGGAGTCGAGGCATTATATGATCTTGGCCCGGCAGTGAGCATATTCGGCTCCGCACGAATGACCGAGGACAATCCCTATTATCAGAAGGCAATGGATCTGGCCGGGATGCTTGCGCAAAACGGTTTTGCCGTGATCACCGGCGGCGGCGGCGGGATCATGGAAGCCGCCAACAAGGGCGCGGCAGGCAAGGGCGGCGAGTCCGTGGGATTAAACATCAAGCTGCCCAGGGAGCAGATCCCCAATGAATATGCCAACATACAGGTGGAGTTCAAGTATTTTTTTGTCCGCAAGGTCATGTTTGTCAAGTACGCGTCCGCCTATGTGATCATGCCGGGTGGTTTTGGCACGCTTGATGAGCTGTTTGAGGCTGTCACCCTGATCCAGACCGACCGGATCGCGCCCCTGCCGGTGATTTTGTTCGGCCGGGACTACTGGGGCGGCCTGGTGGAATGGATCAAACAACAGCTTTTGTCCCATCAGGCGATCTCGCCCGGAGACCTTGACATTATTCATTTAACAGATGACCCTGCCGAGGTCCTGGAGATTGTCCGGCAGAGCGCCCAGGTCCGGCGTCCGTGATGGAAACCGGCCATCATATTTGGTTTGGCGACAGCCGGAAAATGGATTTTCTGGCCGATCAGAGCGTTGAGCTGGTGGTGACCTCCCCGCCTTATCCCATGATCGGAATGTGGGATGAAACCTTTTCGCACCTGGAGCCGGCCGTTGCCGAAAGCCTGGAGGCCGGAAACGGGTGGGACGCTTTTGAGCGGATGCACCAGGTCCTGGATCCTGTCTGGCAGGAGGTGTGCCGGGTGCTTGCCCCGGGCGGGTTTGCCTGTATCAATATCGGCGATGCCGTGCGCAAGACAGGTGAAAATTTTTCTTTGTATCCCAATCACTCCCGGATCATGCAGGCCTTTATAACATTGGGCATGTATCCGCTGCCCGCGGTGCTGTGGCGCAAGCAGACAAACGCGCCCAACAAATTCATGGGCTCGGGCATGCTCCCGGCCGGGGCTTATGTCACGTTGGAGCATGAATACGTGCTGATTTTCAGAAAAGGGGCCAAGCGGGAGTTTAAAGGCGCGGACCAGCGCCTGCACCGCCATCAGAGCGCCTATTTCTGGGAGGAGCGCAACCAGTGGTTCTCGGATATCTGGTTTGATCTCAAGGGCGCCCGCCAGGACCTGGTGGAAAAAAATTTGCGCAAGCGAAGCGGCGCGTTTCCGTTTGCGCTGCCCTACCGGCTGATCAACATGTATTCCATGGCCGGAGACACTGTGCTCGACCCCTTTGCCGGCACCGGCACCACCATGTTTGCAGCCATGGCCGCAGCCAGAAACAGCGCGGGCGTGGAAATGGAAAAGGATTTTTATCCGGTCATGGAAAAAAAGAGCCGGGAAATCCCGGATTTTGCAAGACAGGTGATTGACGCCCGGCTCCGGGCGCACATGGATTTTGCAGCCGCGAAAAAGGCCGATGGCAAGCCCTTGAAATACACCAATACGCACTATGGTTTTCCCGTGATGACCCGGCAGGAAACCGCCCTGCGATTTTTTTACCCTCGTACAGTGCAGGTTTCCGGGCCGGGGCGTTTTGGGGTCGGCTATGATGACGTCCAACCTGCCGGCCTCTTTAACGGCGGGCACGCCGAATCCGCTCAAACCCCGGAAAAACCTGAGCCGTCGGCCCCGGTTCAGAAAAGCCTGTTTTAAGGCCTGCTGCAATGAATGTGATATTTTTTGCCATTGTGATGATCGCGTTTTTGTTTGCCGCCGTCCGCCAGCTATTGGGCGGCCCGCAAACCGGGGATGTCATGCCCATCGAGGCCTTGTCCCGGTCCGTTGTGGACTCGGCGGCCGGGGCGGTGGAACTGGCCATCGGTCTGATCGGGGTGATGACCCTGTTTCTGGGCCTGATGAAGGTGGCGGAAAAGGGCGGTCTTTTAAATGTCATGTCCCGGCTGCTGCGGCCGGTGATGGTGCGGCTGTTTCCGGATGTGCCCGCGGACCATCCGGCCATGGGGGCCATGATCTTAAACATGTCCGCAAACGCCCTGGGTTTGGGAAACGCGGCCACCCCCTTTGGCATCCGGGCCATGCAGGAACTCGACAAGCTCAACTCCGAGAAGGGCACGGCCACCAATGCCATGGCCCTGTTTCTGGCCATCAACACCTCGAGCATCACCCTGCTGCCCACCGGCGTGATCGCCCTGCGGGCATCTGCGGGCTCCGGAGACCCGGCCGGAATTCTGCCCACCACCCTGTTTGCCACCCTGGGCTCCACGCTGGTGGCCATCGCCGCAACCAAGCTCTACCAGCGGTTTTCAGCCCCGGCCCTGGCTGTTTTGACAGGCGCGCCAGCCGCAGATCCCGCAGGGGAAGCTACCCAACGCACCGGCGCCGGAGAAGAACATGCCCCGGAACAGAATTCAGATCCGGATTCGGATCAAAATCCGGACCATGAATATGCCCACATGCTGGCATCGGCCTCAGCGGGCTATCCCGGTTGGGTGAGCCTGACGGTGCTTTGCTGCGTGCTCGCAATTATTCCCCTGGCCATTGTCTACGGCACCGTGATTTCTCCCTGGATTATCCCCGGGCTGGTGGCGGCCTTTCTTGCTTATGGCATGATCCGGGGCGTGCGGGTCTACGAGGTGTTTGTGGAGGGGGCAAAAGAGGGCTTTTATGTGGCAGTCAAAATCATTCCCTACCTGGTGGCCATCCTGGTGGCAGTGGGAATGTTTCGGGCGTCCGGGGCTTTGGAGGCCATGGTGGGTATGCTGGGACCAGTGACGGGAAAAATCGGGTTGCCCGCAGAAGCCCTGCCCATGGCCCTGCTGCGGCCCCTTTCAGGCTCCGGGGCCTACGGGGTGCTGGCTTCGATTATCAATGACCCGGCAGTGGGGCCGGATTCTTATATCGGCTACCTGGTCTCCACTTTTCAGGGTTCCACAGAGACCACGTTTTACGTGCTGGCGGTTTATTTCGGGGCCGTGCAGGTGCGTCGGGTGCGCCACACCATGGCCGCGGCCCTGACCGCAGATGCGGCCGGCATCATGTTTGCCGTGCTGGCCTGCACCCTGCTGCTTACGTAAAAAGCTTTTTACCGCGTCCGCTGTTTTTGCAGGAAGGAAGCCCTGCGGCCGGGGTCAGTTTTTTCGCTCCTGAGCGTTTACGGAGGTTTCCGTAAACGCTCAATGTCGCTTTAAAAACCGACCCCGTCCTTGAACCTTGAACCTTGAACCTTGAACCTTGAACCTTGAACCTTGAACCTTGAACCTTGAACCTTGAACCTTGAACCTTGAACCTTGAACCTTGAACCTTGAACTTTGAACCTTGAACTTTGAACCTTGAACTTTGAACCTTGAACGAAGTTATCTCTGGCTCACCTTCAGGGTGCGGATCCGGTTGATGGCACCTGCGATGTCAATGGCGCGGATTGCCGCAAGATCGCCGGTGACAAAAGGGGTGAGCACATCCAGCCCGTTTTTTTCAATATCGGCAATCACTTTTTCAGCCACTTCCCGCAGGGATCGGCGGCCGTCCATAAACCCGGTGGCATGATAAACTGCATGGGCCAGGGCCCGGGTCTGGGAAGGATCCACGATTTGTTCCAGATCGCTTAAATCCACGTCTGTCTCGCCCAGCAGGATTTCCCGGACGCCCCTGCCGGCGATTTTCATCTTTTTGTTGCGCCGGTACACGGATATGCTTTGGACTTGCGGAATGCGGGCGGCAATCCGGCCGAAATCCGTCCCGCCCTCGGCCTGCCGCCCGGCGGAGTCGCTTTGGGCGATTTGTCTGGCCGCATCTGTTGCATCCCACGGCAGGTATTCGGTCATCCGGATCACATGGTCGGCCACGCTGAAGTAATCGCCTGAGCCGCCCATGACCAGCACCGTGGAAACCCGTTTTTCGGTGTAGAGCTGGCGCACCTTGTCAATAAACGGGGTGATGGGCTCGCCTTGCTTGGCCACCAGCTGCTGCATCCGGCGGTCCCGGATCATGAAGTTGGTGGCCGATGTGTCCTCGTCCAGCAGGATGGCTTCGGCCCCGGCTTCCACGGCCTCGATGATGTTGGCTGCCTGGGAGGTGCTGCCGCTGGCATTTTGGGTGGAAAACCGGGCCGTGTCCTTTTGCAGGGGCAGGTTGCTGATAAATGAGGAAATATCGGTTTGTGCAATGCTTCGGCCGTCGCAGGCCCGAATTTTGACCGCGTTTTTCACTGTTACGGCAAATTGTCTGCCGTCATCCGGTACATGGTTGTAAATGCCGCGTTCAAGTGCATGGAGCAGGGTGGATTTTCCGTGATATCCCCCGCCCACAATCAGGCTGATGCCCCGAAAAATGCCCATGCCGGTGATTTCTCCGGCATTTGGCAGATCCAGGGTGACCCGGTAGGCGTCATCAGAGGCAAATTGCACCGCCCGGGGATCATCCAGGGGGCGGTCGTCGATGCCGCTTCTTCGGGGCAGCAGGCTGTTGTCTGCAATAAATGCGATCAGGTCTTTTTCCAGGAGCATGGCCCGGGCCGCGTCCGCGTCTTCCGCGGTTTCGATGTGCCGGTAGACGGCCTTTGGGTCCAGGGCGGAGAAAAACAGGGAGGTGCTGACAATCCCGGGCAGCTCGGAGAAAAACATGGCCTCCGCGTCCCGGCCGGCGATTTTTCTGCCCAATGCCGGAAGTCCCATGAAAAACCGGGCTTCAACGTAATCGTCATTGATCAGAAAAGCGCTTCTCTCAAGGATCTGCTGACCGGGCCGGTCAATGGTGATGGCCCCGCCTTTGCCGCTGCCCCGGCTTCCCTTTGACAGCCGCCGGCTTTGCTGCGAAAACCGCCGGGTTAAAAAATCGCCCAGGGCGATGGTGCGGCTTTTGTTTTTGGTGGTGTCTTTGGCAAATCCCGAATCCCCGCGTCTGACACGCACCCGCAGACGCGACGGGGCGGCATACGGATCTCCCTGCACGTGATCGATGTATAGGACAAACTTTTTAAAATCATAGCCGCCCGCAATGTCTTTGTAGGCCTTATATCCCTTGCCGTCGATGCGCCTGAGCTGGTCGCGCAGTGCATCAGCCGGTTTTACTCCCATCTGTCTCCTCGTTTTTCCAGGTCAATATGATCGTCTGATCCGTGCCCGGGGCCCGACCCCGGTCCCGGCCCGGATCCCGGTCGCCGTCCCGGACCTGAACCCGGTCCCGGGCGCTGGATATCGGCCAGAAGGGAATTCAGGATCCAGCTCACAAGGCTGATGATAATGGAGCCAAAAACCGTGCTCCAGAATCCAACCACCAAAAAGCCCGGGGTGAGAACCGATGCAATCTTTAACATCAGCGCGTTGATGATAAAGGTAAACAGGCCCAGGCTCATGACATTGATGGGCAGGGTCAGCACCAGCAGCACCGGGCGGAAAAACAGGTTGAGCAGGCCGATGGCCGCGGCTGCAACAAGTGCGGACAAAAATCCGCTCACCTCGATATCTTCAATCATGTAGGCGGCCGCAAACACGGCTGCTGTTGTGATCAGCCACTTGGCCAGCACCACGGGGACAAAGGTGCTGTCATAAGGGCCCCGGCCCGGTCCTTGTCCTGTGGAAAACCGGTGTATGTTAATTCGGGTTTGTCGTCTCAATTTCCTCTCCATTGATGGTTATGCCGATGGCGCCCGCATCATCGCGGAACAGGCAAATTTCTGCCGAAGAATCGCCGCGCAGGTCCGGATAACGACTGCGCAGAGAACTGAAATTAAGTGTTTCTATGGCATGATGCAAGAGGTCTATGCGGTTTTCAAGGTCTTTTTTCTCGTTTTCACCCGATGCCTTGAAATATTTGGAAACCGCCCTGTTGTATTGCCCCTTGACCTCGGTTTCAATGCAGTGGCGTTTGGTTGAAATTTTAAGGTTCATTTTTGCAGGTGTCTTTGATATAGTTACTTATTTTTGATGAACTTTTTACGGGACCACATAGGAAAAAGTACTCTTGTCAAAAGTCCTGAAATTAATATAAGCGCCAACCAATAAGGAATAACTTTTTGATTTTACTTAAGACTTAAAGCTTAACACTTAATCACTTAAAACTTAACACTGCGATTGCAAGCAGGAGAATCTGATCATGTATGTACCACGATATGTGTTTTTTACCAAGGGGGTCGGCATTGACAAGGCGCACCTGGCCTCTTTTGAAAATGCCTTAAGGGAGGCCGGAATCGCCCATTTGAACCTGGTCCAGGTGTCTTCCATCTTCCCGCCCGGATGCAAGATCCTGGAAAAGGAAAAAGGCCTGGCCAAGCTTGAGCCCGGCGAGATCACCCACTGTGTCATGGCCAGGGAGCAGAGCCGGGAGCCCGGCCGCCGTCTGGTGTCAAGCGTCGGCCTTGCCCTTCCCGAGGGAAACGAGCGCTACGGATATCTTTCCGAGCATCACGGTTTTGGCCAGACCGAGGTGGAAGCCGGCGAATTTGCAGAAGACATGGCCGCCTCCATGCTGGCCACCACGCTGGGCATCGAGTTTGACCCGGAAAAGGACTATGACGAACGCCGGGACATCTACAAGATGTCGGGCAAAATCATTCATTCCAGGCACGTCAGCCAGGCCGCCCTGGGCGCCGAGGGCAGCCTCTGGACCACGGTGCTGGCAGCCGCCATATTCGTGAAATAATCATGGCTCACAGCTTGTTTGTCCCCTTCGGGGGTTCGGAAATGCAGGTACGGGATATGGATGCGGCCTCGGTGCTGGTTTTGCCGGTCTGCTATGAAGTGGCACCGTCCTACGGCATCGGCAGCCGGGAAGGGCCGATTCACCTGCTCACGGCTTCGGCCGAGCTTGAAGACGTGGACGAGCAAACCCTTGTGCACTGGGGCCGGGTGGGCATTCACACTTTGCCGGCGATTACGCCTATACCCCGGCCCGAGCCTGCCATGGAGGAAATCCGCGCGGCGGCCGCCCGGTGCCTGGAGACCGGAAGATTTACCCTGTTTTTGGGCGGCGATCATGCCATTACCATTGCCACGGCAAAAGCTGCGGCTGAAAAATATCCGGATGTGGGTGTTTTGCAGATTGACGCCCACCTGGATCTGCGCGATTCCTACAACGGCAGCCGGTTAAATCATGCCTGCGTCATGCGCCGGGTGGCAGATGATCTGCACCTGCCCTTTGTCCAGGCCGGCATTCGGTCTTTTTCCGCTGAAGAGGCCGAATATGTCAAAAATCAAGGTTTGAACCCGATTTTTGCCCACTGCATTGATCCGCTGGATCATTGCTGGATGGACCAGGCCATTGCCGCCCTGCCGGAGCAGGTGTATCTCACCCTGGATCTCGACGGTCTGGATCCGTCCGTGATCCCCGGCACCGGGACCCCGGAACCCGGCGGGCTGAGCTACCGCCAGGTGGTGGAGCTTTTGCGCCGGCTTGGGGCTTCGGGCAAAAAAGTGGTTGCCGCAGACATCACCGAACTTGCCAAAATCCCCAACACCCAGGTATCAGAGTTCACCGCCGCCCGCATCGCCGCCAAAATGTTTGTTTACCTTACAAAACCTTAAACCATGATGGCACCGTAAAAAGTCTGATTTCAGATGGTGCCGTAAAAAGTTCAAGATCAAGGCTTGCGCAATTTCGAAGAATGCAGCGTACTTATCCGTACGTGAAATTCTGAGAAATTGCGCGTAACGCAGATATTGCACTT
>JAIPES010000087.1 GCA_021737045.1 Desulfobacteraceae bacterium
AAGTTCTCTTGGTTCCCTCCGGATGGCCACTATAGAAATAGCTGTGCGTTTTGGAAAGAAACCGGCATGGAAATCATCTCAAGCCATTTAAAGATTACCCTGAATATAGCCGGTATTTCGGAAAAGTCAAATTATATTCGTAAAAGTGGGAAAAATTATTTCCTGCTTGATTTTCACGTTTACGTTGACGTTGACTTTTTTAGAGAAAATCGGTAATTGGTGAACTTTGTTCAAGCATGTTTGTTCTGAAAATCCGAGCCCCTTAGAAAGGAAGGAAAGGCCATGGCACAACAGATTGCAGACCGAAGAGACGTCGATTTTGTCCTTTATGAGCAGTTTGACGCCGAATCCCTGACGCGTCATGAGCGGTATCAGGACATGAACCGGAAGATGTTTGACATGGTTGTCAGCGAGGCGCGCAACTTCTCGATCAAGGAAATTCTGCCGTTAAACGAGGAAGGAGACCGGGTGGGCCTGGCTTTTGAAAACAACCAGGTCCGGGTTCCGGAAAGCTTTCATCGCGCCTATCGGCTGCTGTGCGAAGGCGAATGGATCGCACTGACCGAGGACCCGGAAATCGGCGGCCAGGGTCTGCCGCACCTGATCGCCCAGGCTGCCGCCGAATACATCGTGGGTGCGGATTTTTCCTTCGGCGCGCACGGGTTCGCCACCCACGGGGCGGCCAAGATGATCGAGGTCTTTGGCACGGACAAGCAGAAGGAAATGTTTCTGACCAACATGTATTCCGGCAAATGGGGCGGCACCATGGTGCTCACCGAGGCCGAGGCGGGCTCGGACGTGGGCAATCTTTCCACCACCGCCACCCGGAACGCGGACGGCACCTACAACATTACCGGCAACAAGATATTTATCACCAACGGCGAGCACGATCTCACGGAAAACATCATCCACCCGGTACTGGCCAGGATAGAAGGCGCACCTTCCGGCACAAAGGGCATTTCCCTGTTTATCGTGCCCAAGATCTGGGTCAACGAAGACGGCAGCCTGGGAGAGCCCAATGACGTGGTCTGCACAGGCATTGAGGAAAAACTCGGCCTGCATGCCAGTCCCACCTGCCAGCTGGCTTTCGGCAGCAAGGGAAACTGCCGGGGACTGCTGCTGGGAGAGGAAAACAAGGGCATGCGGGTGATGTTTCACATGATGAACGAAGCCCGGCTGGGCGTGGGCGCGCTTGGCCTGTTTAACGCCTCGTGCGCTTACCTGTATGCGGTCAATTACGCAAAAGAGCGTCTGCAGGGCCGGGATCTGTCGGAGATGATGAACAAGGACGCCCCGCAGGTTCCCATTATCCGTCATCCGGATGTCCGGCGGATGCTGATGTGGATGAAAGCCCACATGGAAGGTATGCGCAGCTTTGTTTATTACGTGGCACACTTGTTTGACCGCACCGAATGCGCCGGTGACGAAGAAGAGCGAACCCGCTTGCAGGATCTGGTGGATCTGCTGACCCCGGTGATCAAGTCCTATTGCACGGACCGCGGCTTTGAGTGCACGGTGCAGGCCATTCAGTGCTACGGCGGGTACGGATACACCCGGGATTTTCCCGTGGAGCGCCTGATGCGCGATTCCAAGATCAATTCCATATACGAGGGCACCAACGGCATTCAAGCCATGGATCTGCTGGGCCGGAAGCTGGGCATGAAAAAGGGCGCGGTTTTTATGGATCTGCTCGGGGAAATGCAGAAAACCGTGTCCGCGGCCAGGCAGGTCCCGGGCCTGGAAGGCCTGGCTGAAAAAATGGAAAACGCGGTCAACCAGCTAGGCAATCTTGCCATGCATTTGGGTAAGACCGCGTCCTCCGAGAATTTCAGGGTCGCCTTTGCCCATGCCATGCCGTTTATGGACGTGGTGGGCGATACGATTATGGCGTGGATGCTTTTGTGGCGGGCCACGGTGGCCGCGCCAAAGCTGGAAAAAGCAGTGGGCCAGGCAGAGGGCGAAGCCCGGGCGGAAAAGATCCGGAAAAACAAGCACGCGGCCTTTTATGAGGGGCAGGTGCAGTCGGCTGTGTATTTTATCGAATCCATACTGCCGCTGACCCTGGGCCGGATCCAGTCCATTCAGGCCGACAGCCGGGCGGTGGTGGACATCCCCGAGGTTTCTTTCGGGGGGTAGGTCTATACCCGAACTTTAAAACCACGAAGCGCACAAAGAGCACGAAGAGAAAAAAACAAAACGCCTTTCCTTCGTGTTCTCCGTGTTCTTCGTGGTTTTTATTTTTTTCGGTGTCAGGCCTTGTCTGCAAACAGAAACGCCGGGCGGGCCATGGGGCCGTCCGAGTACCGGTCACCCGGAAAGATCCGGGAGCCGAGCGTAACCGGCCTGCCGATCAGGTCCATGCCCGCCCGCTCCGGGGCCATATCGTATAAATTCCCCATGATCCAGGGGCCCTCGTCGAGTTCCACCATCACGATGATATACGGGGCCTCGGTTTCCCGCCCTTCGGGTGCCACAAAGATCGTGGTGTATGTGGTGATTTTCCCGTTGCCGGAGAGCTGCGTGACTTCCAGGTCATAGGAACTGCAGCTTCGGCAGCTCATTTGCGGCGGGCACGTAATCGCCCCGCAGTTGCCGCACTTGAGTCCCAGGAGCTGGTTTTTCATCAGCGCCTTGTGATATTGCCGGAAAGGAAGCTTGTATTCCATGGCATCTACCTTTGATGATTTTACGGTTTTTGTATACCCTCGTTGTCCGAACAAGTTTTCAGCGGCAGCTTTTTACCATCCGGCCTGCAGAACCAGGTTGGCAATAATGCCGTCTCCGCCTAATGTGTCGACCAGCCCGGTTTTGGCACCTGCTACCTGACGCCCGGAATCCGCCAGATCGCCCCGGAGTTGGCGGACGATTTCGCAGGCTTGAGAGGCGCCGGTGGCGCCGATGGGATGTCCCTTTGCCTTGAGTCCGCCGGATATGTTGATGGGGATTTTCCCGTCGATTTTCGTGTCCCCGTTTTCCCACAGGCGCCCGCCTTCACCGGCCTGCGCGAACCCGAGGTTTTCTGCGGCGATAATGGAGGCAATGCTGAAGCAGTCGTGCAGTTCACAGATGTCAATGTCCTGGGGTGTGACCCCGGCCATCTTGTATGCCTGCATTGCCGAAAGTTCCCGGGCCCGGATGCGGGGCAGGTAAGGTGCCTGTGCGCTCAGGCGGGGCGAGGATGCCTGGCCGAGGCCGGTGATATAAACCGGTTTGTCGGTCAGTTTTTTGGCCGCCTCTTCCGAGGCCAGAACCAGCACTGCCGCTCCGTCTGAAAACGGGCAGCAGTCCAGGAGCCGCAGGGGAGAGGCTACCATAAAACCTCCGGATACCTGCTCCGGTGTGATCTCCTTGTGTCTGAACTGGGCATGCGGATTTTTGGTTCCGTAATAATGAGACTGCACCGAGATCAGAGACATTTGTTCCCGGAGCTTTTCCAGGGAAACATTGTAGGTACTGGCATACAAATGGGCCAGAAGGGCGAAAAATCCCGGAAACGTCAGGCCGGGGGCGAATTCGTACTTTGCTTCCGCGCCCATGGCAAAAGTGCGCGTGGCAAGGGGGGTGCCCATGGCCGTGGCCTTTTCCGTGCCGCCGACCACCACGATGTCATAGCAGCCGGATGCCACCCACATGAAGGCATCCCGTATCGCCACGGTTGCAGAAGCGCAGGCGCCTTCAAAACGGGTTGCGGGCACGTTGTGAAACCCAAGCTCGTTTGCGATAAATGACTGGATCATTCCCTGGCCCTCGGCAAAATCGCCGAACACGTTTCCGCAGAACAGGGCCTCGACCTGCTGCGGGCCAAGATCGCATTCGGCCATGGCCTCGGTGGCCGCCTCGCAGAACATTTCGATTTCAGTTTTCGGCAGATCGGACCCGAATTCCGTGTGTCCGGTGCCGACGACGGCTACTTTTCGCATGACGTCTTTCTCCTGGTTGCAGATTTTAAGCGGCTTTTATTTGGCCTGCATCCGCATGGCGGAATCCAGCCGGATGGTCTCCCCGTTTAACACCGGGTTGCCGAGAATGGAGCGCACCATCATTGCGAATTCCTCCGGCCGGCCGAAACGGGAGGGAAACGGCAGCTGCTGCTGCAGGGATTCCCGTGCCTTTTCCGGAAGGGCGGCAAACATCGGGGTGTCAAAAAGTCCCGGCGCGATGGTGACCACCCGAATGCCCGTGTCTGCGAATTCCCTGGCCATGGGCAGGGTCATGCCGACAATTCCGGCCTTGGATGCTGCATATGCCGCCTGCCCCACCTGGCCTTCAAAGGCGGCCACGGAAGCCGTGTTGATCACCACGCCCCGCTCGCCTTCATCATTGGGCGTGTTTTCCATCATCCGGGCCGCGGCCAGCCGGGTCACGTTAAACGTGCCAACCAGGTTGACCTGGATGGTTTTGGTGAATTTGTCCAGCGGCATGGGGCCCTTTTTGCCCACCACCTTTGCCGGAATGCCGATACCCGCGCAGTTGATCACGCCGTGAATTGCACCGAAAGCCTCCATGGTTTTGTTGACAGCATTTTCCACGGAAGCTTCATCCGCCACGTCCACCCGGCAGTAGATTGCGGCACTTCCGAGCTGTTCGGCCAGGCCCTGGCCCGCCTCATCTGCGAGATCGAAAATGGCTGCGTTGCCGCCTTCCCGGATCAGGCTTTCGGCAACCGCCCTGCCAAGGCCGGAGGCCCCGCCGGTTACAATAAAGGTGTTTCCCCTGGTTTCCATGATTTTTAACTCTCCCTGCTTGTTTGGTTTGAAATTCCGTGTGAAATGATCTCACACAAGTCGTCCGCACATTGATCCGCCGGAATTGTCCCCCCGAAGATCACCCCGGGCAGGCAAAGATGTTCAATCCCGCCCAGTATAACCTGGCGTATTTGATGCGGTGCAATGTCATCCCGGATTTCGCCGGCTCTGACGCCCTCTTCAATGAGCCGGAGAATCATTTTCCCGTAGTCCTGCACGATTCGGTAGCTTTCGCTTTCAAAATAGGCCGGGTAGTTCCGTACCTCCAGCAACAGGATTTTGGCAATTATGCGGTTTTCCGCGTAATAGTGAATGTGTCCCCGAATCAGGCCGTGCAGCTTGTTCAGTGCCCCGCTGATTTCCTGGATGTCTTTTTTTATTTGCAGCACCAGCGCTTTTAAGTCGTTTGCCAGCACCTGGTGGAGCAGCCCCCGCTTGTCCTTGAAGTAGCGATAGATCAGCGCTTCGTTCACCCCTGAGGTCCGGGCGATTTCAGCAGTGGTAATGGAGTTGAAGTCCTTGTGCTCGAGCAGCAGGCGCAGCGCGTTTTCGATTTTGATTTGCCCGGGCGGGACCTGTCGGGCCGTTTTTTCGAGTTCCATGTGGCTTTTTGCCTGAATGTGCATGGTTGAGGAAAAGTAAAACTTACTTACATGGTATTAACAGATTTTACCCGAACCATCCTGTTTGTCAAGAACCTAAATTTAGATCCTGAATTGAGCGTTTCAGATTTTTAAAGACAGGTTTTTGTACGGGGATCGTTTTGGGGAATACTGGGAGGGATTCATCTCTGAGAAAAGAAATTTCCTGGAAAAGCAGAAAGCCCAGCTTGAAGAATGGTCAAAGCATCTGGTGCAGTTGCGGTTTAGGTCCGGCAAGAGCGCAGGTCAGGCCGGCTGTTTTGCCTCTTCCCGTTCCCGGCTTTCCCCGGTCTTTACCCGGAGGAGGGATTGTTTTGCTGCCGCCAGCAGTTTCTCGGGCGTATCCACATCCGTCCCGGGTGCGGAGGCGACTGCAAAGCTGATGGAAATTTGCAGCATGTGGTCGTTTATCGCAAGGGGGTGGGTGTCAAGGTGCTGCTGTACACGCTGGAGCAGGCGTTCTGCCTGAAAGTTTGCGGTCTGCGGAAACAGAAGAGCGAATTCGTCGCCCGCCAGTCTGCCCACGAGGTCTTCGGACCGGATGACCTCGGAGATGATTTCCCGGACATATCGCAGTGCCCGGTCCCCGGCCTCATGGCCGTAGTTTTCATTGATCTGCTTAAAAGATGCCAGTTCTGCAACTGCCAGGCTCAGGTTCCCGGCTTCCCGGGAGGCCCGGCTGAATTCGGTTTTCACGGCTTCTTTAAATGCGTGCCGGTTCAGCCACCCGGTTAATTCGTCCAGGCGGGCAAGATGGCTGATCTCTTCATGGGCGCACACGTTGGACAGGCACAGGGAAATTTTCAGCATCATGTGGCTCAGGTAGGGGGTTGTAATGTCCGTGCAAAAGCGCTGTTCTGAAATGTCTCCGAAATTGATGCTCCCCACGGTCTGCCCGTCGATGCGAACCGGGCACACGGCCATGGACTTTACCGGGTAGATGCCGTTTTCCGGAAACAGGGGGGAAATTTTTTCGAGTTCATCGGAGATCACCTGCGGGTTATCCGGGTTTTCCACAAGACGGGCAAATTCGGCCTGGGCGATGAAACCGGTTCTGGCCCGGACCGTGAGCGAGTTGTCAATTTTGCGCACAAGGCCGGCCAGGCGGCTTTCTTCGATGATCGTAAGCCAGACATAGGGGATGTCGAATCCGGCGATGATATAGGAAAGCAGGTGTTCAAAAAAATCCTTCAGGCTGAGCGTTTCCAGGATCCTGGCATCCACCTGGCGGAATTTCTCGTCAATGACTTCCTTTTCCTTGAGTCTTTCCAGAATGCGTTCAACGTATTTCATCGCGTTTCCCCTGTTTTTGCCATCTCAAGATTGCCTTTTTACGAAACTGTTATGTTTGGATGTGGCGTGGTGTCGTAGGCACATGAATATATTTGCAAGAAAAGTGCCGTTTTATCAGGGGGTTTTGGATAAAACATAACATATTGAAATAATGCGAATTTTTTAGGTTGCCCCGGGACGTGTGTCAGCGGCGGGGCGGACGGTTTTGTATGTTTTTGTATACGGCCTGTTCACAAAAAAACAACTTGTGCCCATTGGGAAACTTCCCCGGATTTCCGGAATGGACACGGACTGCGGGGATTTATTTGGGCGTATCCCCTTTTTGCCGGCCCACCAGGATCTGCTTTTGTTTTTCCCGGCGCTTTGGATGTTTTTCCACGAACAGGGGGTGATCGCCGGGAAATGTCTTTTCCGTGTAATACATGAGCGTGGCCACAGTGGCGGGTGCGGGGGTAAAGATCTGGGCCTGTTCCGGGATAAAGCCGAGCTCGCGGCGGGCAAATTCCCTTGCCGCCTGCATGTCCGCGGCCGTGGCCCCGGGATAGGCAGCAATAAAATAACAGGTCAGGTAGCGCCGGAGGTTTAACCTGCGATTGGTACGGGCAAACAGGGAGAGAAATTTGCGCGTTTCTTCGATCCGGGGCTTGCCCATGAGCGCCAGGATATGATCCCGGCTGTGTTCCGGGGCGATTTTCAATTGCCCGGAGATATGGTGGGAAATCAGTGCTTCGAGGTATGCCCGGCCGGAAGCGGAGTCTGCCAGGATCAGGTCGTGCCGGATGCCGGATCCGATAAACACGTGCCGGATACCCGGGATTTGGCGCAGTTTGCCCAGCAGTTCAACCTGGGGGGCGTGATTGACCGGCAGCTCGGGGCAGGTTTTTTCCCCCACACAGCGACGGTTTCCGCAGGCGCCTTTCTCCGCTTTTCGGCGGCATTCCATCGCGTACATGTTGGCTGTCGGTCCGCCCACATCTGAAATGATGCCCTTGAACTGCGGGTACCGGGTCAGGTTCCGGACTTCCCGGACAATGGAGGCCTGGCTGCGGCTGATCACGGTTTTGCCTTGGTGCGCAGTAATGGCGCAGAAATGGCATTCGCCGAAACACCCCCGATGACTGATCACGGAAAACCGGATGGTCTCCAGTGCGCGCACCACGCCCTGGTCCGCATGCACGGGATGGGTCTCGCGCTTGAAGTCGAGTTCATGCACCCGGTCCAGTTCGGCACTGCTCAGGGGTTTCTGCGGCGGGTTGCATACCAGGTAGCGTGTATCCTGCATCTGGCACAGCCCGCTGGCCTTTATCGGGTCTGTGTGGCCGTAAAAGGTTTCAAACATCTGCCGGAAAATTTCCTTGTCCGTACGCACCCGGGCATGGGGGGGCAGCTCGATAAAGTCCTCAGGCTTTTGCCCGGAGATATAGCAGATGCCGCGTATATGGGTGAGTTCTTTGCCCAGCCTGAGGTTTTCTGCGATCTCCAGTACCGTCTTTTCCCCCATGCCGTAGACCAGGATGTCTGCCTTGGCGTCAAACAGGACGCTGCGGCGGACCTTGTCGGTCCAGAAATCATAGTGGGAAATGCGGCGCAGGCTCGCCTCCATGCCCCCGAGGACGATGGGCCGGGTGTTTTTGAAATACCGGCGGATCAGGTTGGTATAGGCGATTGCGGCGCGATCCGGGCGCAGGTTGTTGCGCCCGCCCGGGGTCAGGTCATCCTGCTGGCGCTTTTTCTTGTTGGCCGTGTAGTTGGCCACCATGGAATCCATGCACCCGGCGGTCACACCCCAGAAAAGCCCGGGTTCGCCAAGGCGGGTGATATCTTCGCTGCCGGACATATCCGGCTGGGCAATGATGCCGACCCGGTAGCCGGCATCCATGAGCACGTTGGCAATTACGGCCGCCCCGATGTGCGGGGCGTCAATCCAAGCATCGCCGGTGACCAGGATGATATCAAGTCCCTGCCAGCCCATGTCCCGGACCTGTTTTTCTGTGGCGGGCGGAAACATCAGCAGTCCTTATATGCGCGTTTGTTCTGCGACCAGGCATACAGCGCGATCGCGGCGGCCGCGGCCGCATTGAGCGATTCGACTTCCGGCCGGATGGGAATCGAAACGGTTTTTTCCCGCAGGTGCCCGGGCAGGCCCGGGCCTTCCATGCCCGGCAGCAGGGCAAAGGTGTCAGGAAAATCAAATGCCCCGATCGGGGTGCCTTCCGTGGAAAGGGCGACAATGGGCATATCGTCGGGCAATTCATGGATCGATGGCCCCTGCATTAATCGGGCATGCATCACTGCGCCGCCGGAGGCGCGCACAGCCCTGGGGTGAAACGGGTGTGCCGATTCTGCCAGCAGGATGACGGTGTCTGCGCCGAATGCCGCTGCAGACCGGATAACCGTGCCCACGTTTTCCGGATCCTGAAACGGCACCAGCACGCTGCATCCTTCGGGCAGGCCGCCTTCCGGGTCCCAGCCGGAGATGTCCGGGGTTTTTACCAGCAGCAGGGGGGCGTTTGTGCCGATAACATCCAGGTCCGCAAAGAGCCCGGGCTCGAGCTGGAACCAATGCGCATGCGCAGGCAGGTCTTCAGGGGGCGGCCACTTGTCGGATTCCGAGATCCAGGCCAGGCATTGCGGGCCAAAAGCGGCCATGATTTCCCGGACCTGGCGGGTGCTGGAAACCAGGGCGCGTCCCTGCTTTTTCACGCCCCTGCCGGTGAGCAGTTTTTTCAGTTCTTTGAAGGTCTGGTTCTGACGGCTTTCCACGGTGCGCACGGCGTGTTTTTCCATGGCATTTTTCCTGTGCTGATGCAGCGGCGTGTCCTTGCGTTCAAATATGACCAGGCGCCGATCATGCGGCGTATGGGGAATCCGGTAGGCAATGTCTCCGGCCGGCCGGAACCGGTCTTCCGCGGCCTGTGCGGTTTCGGCGGCTTCCGCATCGCACCCCGGGCCCTTCATAAAAATCACCCGGCCCCCCCTGCAAAGACAACCCCGGATACGGGCCAGGGTTTTTTCCATGTGTTCCACGGCCCGGGAGATCACGCCGGCAACCGGAACCTGGCAGGAAGGCCTGACCGCATGCGGGTATACCCGGATGCCGGAAAGTCCGAGTTCCTGGATCGCCTCGTTTAAGAATGCCACCCGGTTCTGCCGGCTTTCTGCAAGTATGATCTCGATTCCGGGCCGGGCGATTTTCAGCGGGATGCCCGGCATGCCGGCCCCGGTGCCCAGGTCCAGCAGGGGCGAGGGCAGGTCGGTGAGCTGAACGGGCAGGATGGAATCTGCGTACAGCTTGATCACCATGTTTTCGAACCTGTGAATCCGGGTGAGGTTTAATTCCGGATTGTACCGGCGCAGCAGGTTGTGGTACTGCCATAACAGTTCCAGTTGCCGCCGGGTCAGTTCAATGCCGCAGCGACGCAGCAGCCGGTCCATGTCCGGGGGCGTATAATCCTTCTGTCCGGCAGATATTTGCGGGGATTTCTTTTTCATTATGAGCAATTCAGAGATATTTTTCTTTATCCGGAGTTGGCCGGTGTTTTATGAAGACAACCATCTTCTGGTTGTGTATAAACCATCCGGCCTGCTGATACAAGGTGATCGTAGCAAAGATGTTTCTTTGCTGGACCTGGCCCGGCGCTGGATAAAAATCCGTTACCAAAAACCGGGAAACGTTTTTCTGGCCCTGGTGCACCGGCTGGACCGGCCGGTGGCCGGCGTAACCGTCTTTGCCCGCACCTCCAAGGCCGCTTCCCGGCTCAGTGAGCAGTTCCGCACGAATTCGATGGAAAAGCATTACGTGGCCGTGGTCGAAGGGGTGGTTCCGGATGCCGCCGGTAAACTCGTAAATTTCATGGAGCGCCGCGGCCCCACCAGCCGCATTCTGCATGCACCAACGGCAAAAAGTCAGGAAGCAAGGCTTTCCTACCGGGTGCTGGACACCGGAGAAAATCGCAGTTTTCTGGAAATCGACCTGCACACCGGCCGGCATCACCAGATCCGGGCCCAGCTTGCGCACATTGGTTTTCCGGTCCTCGGCGATCTGCGCTACGGCGGCAGCAAACCCCTGCCCCAAAAGC
>JAIPES010000088.1 GCA_021737045.1 Desulfobacteraceae bacterium
GCCCGTTCCGGGCCGCTTGCAAAACTCATGTTGGGCTTGATCACCACCCGGCTGCCGTTTTTCACAAACCGCGACATGCCTCCGAGCATATCCACGGCCTTTTTCACGGCGGGTTCGATTTCGCCGTTGACAACAGCCAGATCCGGCATTTTGTTCTGGGCCCACAGGCTTGCGGGAACCAGCATGGAGGCGCCGGCAAAACAGGCCAGGCCCCGGACCTGTTTTAAAAAGGTGCGCCGGTCAATGGGTTTTATCAGCGATTTCATAAAACTCCTTGTCTGTTGGCTCATTGCCCGCAGAACAACTGCTGCATCAGGCCCAGATAAATTTCCGCGGCCTGTGCCACCTGCGGGAAGGATACACATTCGTCGTGCACGTGGGCGTTTTCCAGCCGGCCCGGGCCCAGCACCATGGGCTTGATGCCCGCGGCCCAGAGCTGATTGGCGTCTGAATGGCTGCGGAAATCCCCGCTTTGCCAGGTCATCTGCATCCGTGTGAAAACATCCCGGACCGCCTCCACCACCGGTCCTTTTTCCGGAAGCCGGTAGCCGGCGTCAATGGTTTCGATGTGAAAGCGGGTTTCAATGCGGGAATTTCCCGTATCAGCCGGCAGGCAGGCATCTTCTAATTCCGTGACGATTTCGCCGATGGCCGCATCCGGGGGCAGGTGCACGTCCAGCCATGCCTCGCAGCGGTCCGGCACCGTGAGACCGGAGCGGCTGCTGTAAAGATCCCGGAAATTGTAGACCAGCTCGGGCCGCTGATCACGCATGTACTGGGATATGCGCATCATCATCTGAAGCAGCACCTCGATGGTGTTTTCCCGGTTGTTGGCCAGAGATGCGTGCAGGCGTTTGCCCGTGCTCACCATCTGGGTTTCCAGGTACCCGTAGCATCCCAGGCAGGCCACCAGGTTGGTGGGCTCGCCGATGACCGCCCAGGGAAAATGATAGTCCTCGATGAGCCGGGCCGCACCGTCTCCGTTTTCCTCTTCGCCCACCACAAGGCACAGGGCTGCGGGCAGTCGGGGGCCGTAGTCCCGGCGCAGGGCCAGGAATGCCTCCACCATGGCCGCACACCCGGATTTCATGTCCGCAGTGCCCAGCCCGGAAATGGTATCCTGTTTTTCGTGCCAGCCGTAGTCCTCGATATCGTAGGCCGTGACCGTATCCACGTGGCCGATTAAGGCCAGTTCGGCCTGGCCGTTTTCCGGCAGCACCACCAGGTTGTAGCGGGTTTCATCCACGGTCTGGACTGTTGCGGCAATGCTGTTTCGCTTCAGATACCCCCGAAGATAGTCCAGGATATCGTTTTCCTTGCCCGACGGGCTGTAGATGTCCACCAGCCGCTGGAAGAGTTTTTTGAGCCGGTCTTTGCTGATCATTTCATATTTGTTTTGTTTTAGTGGCCGTTTTCGCGCTTTTTCATGCGCTGGCGTTCCTGGTCGAGATTCATTGTCAGATACACGTGCTGCTGGGGATTGCCGAAACCCTGGTGCTCGAAGAAATGAATGGCGGGCATGTTGTCGGCCTCGGTGTCCACAACCAGAATGCGCACTCCGTCGTGGAGCATAATGGACTTGAATCTGTAAAACAGGCGCTCGGCAATTCCCGAACGCTGATATTCCGGCAGCACACCCAGCCAAAGAAGATAGCCGTATTTCCAGGCGGATCGGTTTTTGCTCACCGTGGTGCCCAGGGCAAATCCGATGATCTCGTTTTCATGCTCGGCCACCAGGCAGAATTCCGTGTCACTGTAAAACAAATCCGCCACCTCGTATTCATCCCAGGCACGGTATGTGTTGGGCGCCTTTCTGGCCACAAACAGATGCTCTCCCAGGTGAAACACGTCTGCCAGATCATCAATTGTCATTTCGCGGATTTTGACCGCCTGCTTTTTGGTTCTAGCGGGTTGGGCACTGTCTGACTCAGCCACTTCTGTCATGGGTGACAAAAACTCCTTTCTTTTGCGTTGGTTTAACAGGTTCAATTCAAATGAATTGCTTGTAAAAGTCTGAAACACTCAATTCGGGTTACCATCAAAACAAATATATACATGCATATGATGCATGTAAACACGGATTTGGCAGAGAAGATGCGAAATTGACCAGGCCGGCAACATTTTTGGCAAACATGAAATGCCGGACAGGAGATTTTAATGTCAACCAATTTAATAAATTTGGTTGACATTAAAGCGCATCCGGGATACCCATTTCGCCATGAAAGATGCGGTTCTCAAATCACTGAAACAGACGCGGGTCGTTTCAGGCCAATCCCTGGCCTCGGAACTGGGTATCTCCCGCACTGCTGTCTGGAAATATGTCAATCAGCTTCGCAGGGAAGGCTACCGGATTTCCTCATCGCCCAGGCTTGGCTATACACTCGACAGCGTGCCGGACAGCCTTCTTGCCGCAGAAATTGCAGAGAATCTCCAAACCCGTATCCAGGACCGAAAGATCATTTCCTGCAGGGAGATGCAATCAACCCAGGATCACGCCAAAAAACTGGCCATTCAGGGGAGTTCTGAAGGTACGATCGTTGTTGCGGAAACCCAGAGTGCCGGCCGCGGGCGCCTGGGCCGGTCATGGGCATCGCCGCCCGGAGGACTCTATTTTTCGGTTATACTGCGCCCCGGCATCACACTTGACGGTGCCGCCGGGTTGCCTTTGGTGGCAGCCGTGGCCCTGGCCCGGGCAATACAGCGATACACCACCGTGGCCCCCGGCTTGAAATGGCCCAATGACGTGCTGATCAAAAAACGAAAAGCAGCGGGTATTCTCGTTGAAATGAGCGCGGAAATGGATCGCCTGGATTGGGTGGTCATTGGCATTGGTGTGAATGTGGCTGCCGCATCCGAGCAATTGCCCCCTGAAATCCGGCCGACGAGCACCTCGCTTGCCATTGAATCAGCCCGCACCGTGCACCGGGTGCAACTGCTTGGCGATATCCTTTATGAACTCGAAGGGGCGCTTGATATGTTCCAAACAGAGGGGTTTGAGCCGTTGCGGAAACAGTGGAAAGAAAAAAGCCATACCCTGGGAAAACACGTCACGGTTGTCGGCAGCAGGCAATCCATTGAAGGCAAGGCCGTGGATATCGACGACCGCGGTGCGCTTGTCATGGAATGCGCCGGCGGCATCCGTCAGCGGGTCACCAGCGGGGATCTGTTTTTCAAGGGAGGTGCCCATGGATAGGCGGCACCGGCTGGCGCAACAGGACCGTGATCATGTCTGGCATCCATACGCATCCATTGCTGACCCGCCTTTGGCGACCATGATCGTGTCTGCCGACGGGGTCCGGCTTTATACAGCCGAGGGTCAGGCGCTTATCGACGGCATGTCTTCCTGGTGGGCGGCGATTCACGGGTATAACCACCCGGTTTTAAACAATGCCGCCCACGACCAGATCGACCGGATGAGCCATGTCATGTTCGGCGGCATAACCCATGAGCCGGCTGTGGCGCTCGCATCAATGCTCGTGGACCTCACTCCTGAACCGCTGCAGAAGGTCTTTTTTGCCGATTCCGGCTCGGTAAGCGTTGAAGTGGCCATCAAGATGGCTGTTCAATACTGGCACGGCATGGGATGTCCTGAAAAAAACCGGTTTCTCACGGTTCGCAGCGGATACCACGGGGATACGTTCGGAGCAATGGCCCTGTGCGATCCGGTGACGGGTATGCACGAACATTTTACTTCCGTGCTGCAGCAGCATTATTTTGCCAAAAGCCCCGGGTGCCGGTTTGACGAACCCTGGGATGATGCCTATATCCAGGATTTCAAACAACTCATGGAAGCCCGTCACCAGCAACTGGCTGCGGTGGTTCTCGAGCCCATCGTGCAGGGCGCCGGAGGTATGCGCTTTTATTCCCCGGAATATCTGCGTCAGGTGAAAATGCTCTGCGATGCCCATGACGTTTTGCTCGTGGCCGATGAAATCGCCACCGGATTCGGACGAACAGGCGAACTCTTTGCCTGTAATTATGCGGGCATTTCGCCGGATATCATGTGCCTGGGCAAGGCGCTTACAGGCGGCTACATGACCCTGGCCGCCACCCTTGCCACAAACCGGGTAAGCCGGGGTATTTCCAAAAACGGCGGCGTGCTTATGCACGGCCCCACATTCATGGCAAATCCCCTGGCCTGCGCGGTGGCCGCAGCGAGCATTCGGCTCCTGCTCGACGGCCCCTGGCGGGAAAACGTCCATCGCATTGAGCAACGCCTTCTGTCCGGACTGGCCCCCTGCCGGGGTTTTTCAGGCGTGGCCGATGTCCGGGCACTGGGCGCCATCGGTGTTGTGGAAATGAAAACACCGGTGGACCTTGCAGCCGTCCAGAAACAGTTCGTGAACCAAGGCGTCTGGATCCGTCCTTTTGGAAAATTGATTTATACAATGCCGCCTTACATCATCTCTGATAATGATCTGGATCTTCTGACCCGGACCATTGTCAGGGTTGCCCAAAGTCTGTAATGAACAGGGACCCTTAATGGCAAACCACACCCCTGCCACATATTTTATGCAGGAAGAACTGGCCCGGCGCAAGCAGGAAAACCATTTGCGTTATCTGGTTCCTGTCACGCCCTGCGACGGGGTCATGGTTAAACGAAACGGGCAGTCTTTAATCAATTTTTGTTCCAATGATTATCTTGGCCTGGCCCGACACCCCTTGCTGCGGGAAAGGGCAAAGGCGTTTATGGATCGCTATGGGGCCGGAGCCACGGCGTCCAGGCTGGTGTGCGGCACCCTGCCCTGTGCAGAAGCGGTGGAAGAAAAACTCGCCCGGCTGAAGGGGGCCGAAGCAGCACTGATTTTCAACTCCGGATTTCAGGCAAACCTGTCGCTTCTTCCGGCCCTGGCAGACAAAAAATCGCTGATTTTATCCGACCGGCTTAATCACCGGAGCATCATCGAAGGCGCCCGCCTTTGCCGCTGCGCCCTTGCGGTTTTTCGCCACAATGACCTGGCCTGCCTTGAAGAGATATTGCACAAAAGCCGTTACCTGGACTACAGCCGCATCTTTATTGTCACTGAATCCATTTTCAGCATGGACGGAGACAGCAGTGACGTCAAGCAGCTGGTTGAAATGGCACGAAATTACGGGGCGATTCTGGTTGTTGACGAAGCCCATGCAACAGGGGTTGCGGGAGCGCGGGGCATGGGGCTGACCGCCGGGACTGCGGTGGATTGCTGCATGGGCACATTTGGCAAGGCGCTGGGGTCTTTTGGCGCTTACGGCACTTTTTCAAAAGAAATGCGGGATTATCTGATCAATTGTTGTTCCGGATTTATTTACAGCACGGCGCTTCCGCCGTCGGTGATGGGAGCCGTGGATGCGGCCCTGGATCTGGTGCCCGAGATGGACCGGGAGCGCAAGCAGCTTATGGAAAAGGCCCGGGAGCTGAGAGCGGAGCTGCATCGCATGGGCTGGGACACAGGTTTGTCAGCAACGCATATCATTCCGATTATCGTTGGCAGCGAAGCCGAAACGCTTGCCCTTGCCGGCCGGCTCGAAGATTCCGGCATTCTGGCCATGGCCATTCGGCCGCCCACGGTTGAAAATGGACGATCCCGGATTCGCCTGGCCCTTACAGCGCTTCATACAGACCAACACCTCAACCGGCTTATAGACGCCCTGGATCGATGGAAAAGGGACAAACGCAAATGACCCTGGCACTGCCGAAACAGTTTTTCATTGCCGGAACAGACACGGGAATCGGAAAAACCATGACTGCCGCCATTCTCATGGCGGGATTGAAAGGAACCTACTGGAAACCGGTTCAAAGCGGCCATGCGCAAGGATCTGATACCGGCTGGATCAAGAGGGTCACCGGGCTTGCGCAGCGTCATTTTCACCCAGAGACATATCGGCTTTCCCGGCCCCTGTCTCCGCGCGCCGCCGCCAGGGCCGACGGTGTTTGCATCGATCTTGAGGCCTTTGCGCTGCCTGAATGCACCGGCTCCCTCATTGTCGAAGGCGCCGGGGGCATCATGGTTCCCCTTAACGAAAAAGCCATGATCACAGACCTGATAAAGCATCTTGACCTGCCTGTTTTGCTTGTTGCCAAAAGCGGCCTTGGAACCATCAACCACACCCTGCTTTCCCTGGAACATTTAAAGCGGCGTGAAATCGACGTTGCCGGCGTTGTGTTAAACGGAGAGCCCAACCCGGAGAACCGGCAAGCCATTGCCTGCTATGGAAAAGTCCCCCTTCCGGCGGAGATTCCGCCTCTTGGGCGGGTGAATGCAAAAATACTGGCCCAAAGTTTTCAGCAATTTTTTCAGTAACGCAGAACATCTTTGCAGGCGCGGGTTCCCGGATCAATTCAGAATCTCTCGGATTTTTTCTGCCAGATCGTTGAGGGAAAAAGGTTTTTGTATAAAGTTGATACCCTTGTCCAATACGCCCTGATGGGCGATAACATTGGCTGTGTAGCCGGACATGAAAAGGCATTTCAGTCCGGCCGGATTTCCTGAAGCCGTTCGGCCAGATCCCGGCCGGTCATTTCCGGCATGACCACGTCCGTAATAAAAAGCTGTATTTCTCCGGCGTTTTCCCTGACTGCCTGTATGGCTTCGTGGGGCGTGGCCGCGGCGATAACCGAGTATCCCAGCTGTTGGAGCATCATCATGCCCAGCTCCAAAAGCATCGGTTCATCCTCTACGATCAGGATGGTCTCTCCCCGGCTTTTCCGGATGGTTTCAGTTCGCTGCGGTTTTGCCTCTGCTGAATCGGCGGCGCTTCTGGGCAAATAAATTCTAAATGTAGTGCCTTTTTCCGGTTCGCTGTAAACATTGATAAAACCCTGATTCTGCCGAACAATGCCGTACACGGTGGAAAGCCCCATACCGGTTCCCATGCCCATGCCCATGCCCATGCCCTTGGTGGTAAAAAACGGTTCAAAAATATTGCTGAGTGTCTCGTTGGCCATGCCGCAGCCGTTGTCGCTCACGGCCAGAAGCACGTAATCGCCCGGCAGGAATTCCGCGTGGGTTTGGCAATAATCCGCATCAAATGAAACAGCGTTTGTTTCAATGGTGATCCGGCCGATATCCGCAATGGCATCCCTTGCGTTGACGCATAGATTGACAAGAATCTGATCGAGTTGAACGGGGTCCATGCAGATTGTACAGGGCGTGTCTCCCGGCAGCCAGGCCAGTTCAATATGTTCGCCAATCAGCCGGCGTATCATTTCCATGATGCCTTCAACCGCAGTATTGAGATCAAATACCACCGGCTCGATGGTCTGCTTGCGGGCAAAGGCCAGCAGTTGACGGGTAAGGCTCGCCGAACGCCGGGCTGCATCCAGGATGGCTTCAATTTTTCCGCGGACGGGATCCGCCGGGCCCGTGTCGTTGATGGCAAGTTCGGCATACCCCATGATCGTTCCCAGCATATTGTTGAAATCATGGGCCACGCCGCCGGCCAGAACACCGACAGCCTCGAGCTTCTGAGACTGGTGAAGCTGCTCCTGAAGCCGTTTCCGTTCCGCTTCCGCCTGATGGTGCGCAGTGATGTCAAAAAAACTTAAAATAATGCGGTCTTCTATCACACGGGTGCTGATAATCATGCGGCGTTCATTGCCATCCTTGCAGCGCACCGGACACTCCATGGCTTCGATCTGATCATCGTTTTCAGCCAGGGCCCGTTCCAGTTCATTTTGCCATTTTGTGCTCATGATTTCTTTTTGGTCGCTATCCTCGAACGAAAGTTGCCATGCCTGCTCCAGGGTTGGTGCGTCATCGGTTGAATAGCCGATTATGTCAAGGAAAGCATCGTTTACATCAAGAACCCGGCCGTCTTTGGAGACATGGGCCATGGGTGTGGGGGCCATTTTAAACAATTGCCGGAAGCGGGTTTCGCTCTCCCGCAGGGCTTGTTCCGTGCGTTTACGCTCGGTAATGTCACGATCAAAAGTAAGCGACAACTCATCGCCGTTATACTCGAAATGATTGCTTCGGATCTCAACCGGGAAGATGCGCCCGTCCTTTGTAATGTGCCGGGATTCAAAGGCCATGGTGCCCACCCGGCGCCTTTTCTCTTTGTGTTGCTCCCATTGATTCGGGGAGAATTCCGGATCGATATCGAATATCTTCATGGAAAGCAGTTCATCACGTGAATATCCAAGGGAGTTGCAGGATGAATGGTTTGCATACACAATATGGCCGGCACTATTGATCCAGAGAATATTGTCCGGTGCCCGATCCATGGCGAACTGTGTCCTTAACAAGGCTTCTTTTTCCAATATTCGTTCTGTTATATCTGATAAAAAACCTTGATAATAAAGCTTTCCGTCCTTTTCGTTGTGAACGGCGCGAACACTGTAAGAGGCCCAAAAGGTAGTGTTGTTTTTTCGAACAAAGCGGCATTCGTGGTTGCGCACTGCTTTGTTTTCTTCCAGCAGGCGCAAAACTTTTTTTCTGTCTTTGGAATCGGCATAGAGGTCTTTGGCAACGTTTTTAACCGACGCCATCATTTCCTGCGGCGATGCATAGCCAAATATTTCTGCCAGGGCGACATTGAGATAAAGAAAACACCCTTCGGGCGTGCTGGAAAAAACTCCCACAGGCGCGTTCATCAACATGTCCTGGTAATCCTGAGGCGTGAGGGATGGCAGGTCCGAAGGTTTTGGAGGATGTTTCTCCTGCATGATCAGCTCCTTTTGGCCTTTCAGTGATCGGGCATTCCGGATAATCTCATTATTCCCCAAGATCTTAAAACTGAGTTATTATAGCAGGAAAGGCCGCAATAGTATAGGCGGTTTCAAGCAGGGCGGGAAAGGGGGCAAGCAGGGGGCATCGCGTTTGGCCAATAGCGGCAGATTGGGGTTGCCGAATGAATCCGGAAATCCCGGGGCAGGCGATACGCTGTTTTTCCCCGTCAATTAAAGGAAATGCGGTTTATCTGCCGACGGGGCCTGCCCGCTTCCAAAATTTGTATCCGGGTTTAGCCATGGAGCAAGGAGGGGACTTTTCCATTCAATGGCGTTTGGTTTACACGTTTCCTTGCAGTCGCCGCACTGGACACAGTTGATTTCTGAAGGCCGGGTCTCCAGGTGGCAACGGCGCCTGCACTGATCACAGTCCGAACAACGGGCGTTTTTTAAAAAGCCAAAAAGGGAAAAACGGGAAAGGATTTCTATTGCGCCGCCCGTGGGGCACAGAAACCGGCACCAGAACATGGGCACAGCCAGGCCAAGGCCCAGGGCTGCAAGCACGAACAGGGTTTTATAGATCCATATGGGGTCTGCATGTTCAAAGGTGAGGCCCACGGATTTAAAAAAATCTCCCGTGCGGATGGGGATGGCCCATCGCGGGTTTTGGGCCAGAAAAAAGAAATAAAGGGCAAGTGTCAGCACAAAGTATTTTCCGTAGGCAAGACCGGCGCTTACCCGCTGCTTTAACTTGTTTTTGAAAAACGATCCCATGGAGAGGATCTCTGAGACCAGGCCGCCCGGGCAGATCCAGCCGCAAAAGACCCGGCCGAAAACAAGTACGGACCCGCCGATCAGAATCCAGCTCCACAGCCAGAGACTGCGTCCCGGACATTGGATAACCGGGCAATTGCCGCATCCAATATAGGGAACGGCAAAGGGGCATCTGAAAATGCCGTAAAAAGACCATTCGCCGATCAGACCCAATGATACGATCTGGACGATCCGCCGTTTCCAGTTGCTGAAAAATGTTTTAAGCATCAATAACTCCGTATTTGCGGGTCAGTCGCCGGCCATCGGAGGAGCGTGCGTGGATGAAGCCTGCCGCTTCAAAAAAGCGCTGACTCTTTTCCGAGAGGATGTATTTGATAAACGCTTCGGCCAGATCCGCGTTTTTCGCCCATTTCATCATGCCGATAGTAAAAGGAACGGGTGCCGGCGGAATGTATTTTTCGGGAATCGGCAGGATCTCAAGCCGTCCCGCAAATCGGGGCAGCCGGCTGATGCGCTGCTCGATCACCGCCGCATCCGCTTTTCCGTCGGCAAGCACGGTCATGGCCGTTTGAACGCAGTCTCCCGATTGGACGGCATTTTTTCGGGCTTTTTCAATCACTCCGGCCTTTTCCATTATGATCAGACTCGCCTTGCCGCCAGGGGGGGAGGCATCCGGGGTTAGAACCGTCCGGACACCGTCGCGGCCCAGGTCCGCGATTCCTTCGATTCCGGCGGCATTGCCTTTGGGCGTGGCCACCACGTAGCGGGTAAAGCACAATGGCTCAAACCAGCGCATTTTTCCCTGCGCCTTGAGTTTCAGCGCCAATTCAAGGACTCGGGGGGCAAACACCTCGGTTTGGGCGGTGCCGGACAAAAGTGATTTGCCCAGGGCTCCGGCAAACGCCCCGGTGTAGGCAATGGTGGCGCCGGTTTTTTGTTCAAAGGCATGGTTGGCGGGTTGAAATGCCTCGGCCAGGCCGCCGCAGGACCATGCCTGAAGTGTTTTATTCGTGAAGCCGCCGGCAAATGCGGAGGCTCCCGTGAAAAAACCCGCCCCAAGGGCAAGGCTGCCGGTTTTTAAAAAGGCACGTCGATTCAGGCGGTCTTTTCCCATTTGCAGGACTCCTTTCCCGGAATTCCCCGGGCATCGGCCCGGCATTGTTTGCAGGATGTAAACAGATGCAGATAAGTACGGCACGCCCTGTAAATCGCTGCCATCATCGCTGCATCGGGCGTTTGGCAGTGGCCCAGCCGGGCAGCCGGGATCAGCGGCATGGGGTTGAACACCCCGACACCGAGAT
>JAIPES010000089.1 GCA_021737045.1 Desulfobacteraceae bacterium
TTGCAGGAAGGAAGCCCTGCGGCCGGGGTCAGTTTTTTCGCTCCTGACCGTTTACGGATTCAGCCAATGCCTTCGCTTAAAATTTCAAAAACTCGGCCTGTCGGCCTCAAACAGTTTGAAATTTTTTAGCTCCGGCATTGGCTGAATTTTTCCGTAAACGCTCAATGTCGCTTACAAACCGACCCCGCCCTTGGGCTTCCTTGGAAGGCGTTTCCGCAGGACAAAGCCCGGGACCGGAAATCAACAACTTTTTTGATTTTAGGGGGCGTCTTTTTTATGATTCTATCAAATCTGATGGTTTCATAAACAGTTGGTTTTCAGATGGCGCCGTAAAAAGTTCAAGATCAAGGCTTGCGCGATTCCGAAGAATGCAGCGTACTTATCGTACGTGAAATTCTGAGGAATCGCGCATAACGCAGATATTGGACTTTTTACGGTGACATCCATTTTAGGCAAAACAAAAACAGGGAACAGGATATATGATATCCTGTTCCCTGTTGGGAAAGACAATATTTTTCGAGACAGTGTCTGAAAGGGTAAAAATTTTACCGCTTGGAGAACTGGAACCGGGCCCGGGCGCCGCGCTGACCGTATTTTTTCCGTTCCTTGGTTCTGGGGTCGCGCTTGACAAGACCGGCTTTTTTCAGCATCTGCCGGAAATCCGGGTTGGACTGGAAAAGCGCCTTGGTGATTCCGTGCCGGATAGCACCGGCCTGGCCCATGGCGCCGCCGCCGCGAACGTTGACCTTGATATCGTATTCGCCGGTGGTATTGGTAAGTTCAAAGGGCTGCATGAGCATCTGGCGGGCAGCGTCCTGTGCAAAAAACTCTTCAACCGGCTTGTTGTTAATGATGATCTCGCCCTTTCCGGGCTTCAGCCAGGTGCGGGCAACGGCCATTTTCCGTTTGCCTGTGGCATAAAAAACGTTCTGCTGTTCCATCAATCCCCCAAATGGTTTTTATATCAAATTCTGTACGGCAATGTTTTAGATTTCCAGCGGCTCGGGCTGCTGGGCGTGATGCGGATGTTCGCTTCCGGCATAAACCTTGAGCTTGCTGTTGATGTCCCGGCCCAGCGGATTTTTGGGCAGCATGCCGCGCACGGCATTGCGAACCAGATCCTCGGGTCGTTTTTCCCGCAGCTTTTCCGCTGTAATGGACTTAATGCCGCCGATATAGCCGCTGTGGCGGTAATAGGTCTTCTGCTGCCATTTCCTGCCGGTAAGCCGTACCTTGTCAGCATTGATCACGATAACAAAATCACCGCAGTCCACGTGCGGGGTATACATGGGATTGCGCTTTCCGCGCAAACGGGCGGCCACCTCGGTGGCAAGGCGCCCCAGGACCATGTTTTCCGCATCCACCACGTACCATTTTCTTTCCACTTCGCCCGGTTTGGCGCTCTTTGTATATTTTTTCAACGGTTCCACTCCTTCGCGCAAAAATTAATTTGACATAATTAACCAAATTCGCAAAGACTGTCAAGGAAAAAACAACAAGTCCTTTCATCGGTGACAAACTCGTAAAAAGTCGCTTTTAGACGGCTTTGTAAAAGTTCAAGATCAAGGCTTGCGCGATTGCCGAAGAATGCAGCGTACTTATCCGTACGTGAAATTCTGAGGAATCGCGCGTAACGCAGATATTGGACTGTTTACGAAGCCGTCACCTGTGTCCTGAAACGGTGTAATATGACTTCCCTTGAGATCGAGGTCAAGTTTTATCTGGCAGATCCGGAAAAAATCCGCTCCCGGATCACTGCCACCGGCGCTGAAACCAGTGGCCGCCACCACGAATACAATGTATGCTTCGACGATCGCCAATTTGCTTTGCTCAACCGCAAGGCCCTGCTCCGGCTCAGGAAAGCCGGCGACAGCACAGAACTCACCTACAAGGGCCCGCCCCCGGAAGCCAGCACCAGCAAAGAATTCAAGGTCTTTACGGAACTGGAAGTGGCAGTCAGCGATTTTGACACTACTGCCGCCATTCTGCAAACCCTTGGTTTTCACGCCGAACAAATCTATGAAAAATACCGGCAGACCTGGACTCTGGACAACGGCACCCTGCTGTGCATCGATTGCATGCCCTTTGGCTGTTTTCTGGAAATCGAGGGCCGGGCCGAAAATATCAAAAAGGCTGCAGCAGACCTGGGCCTGCAGTGGGAAAAACGCATTCTTTCCAACTACCTGGCCATTTTCGACCGCATCAGAACCACTCGCGGCCTTGATTTCAATGACGTGACCTTTGCCTTGTTTGGCAACGCAGACGCGGACTTTGTCCCGTTGATCCGGGAATTTGAAGCCGGCCCGCAAACCTGATATCATCGGTCTTTCCGGGCAGACACATAAACCGGATCACCAACTGCCATCTGCAGCACCCGGGCCGCGCTCTCCTGATTCACCGAAATCTCAAGCCTGTCAAAAGAACCCACAATGGCCAGCAGGCGGCCTTTGGCCGCATCTGCATAGCAGCGGCTCAGGCCTGAGATGACCTGGTTTCCGGCCTGGACGCAAACAGCATCCAAGTCCTGAAAATGTTTTTCCAAATGACTGCGGCCGATATTGGAAACCAGATTGCCGAACCGGTCTGCGTACACAACAGTGCCGGCCAGCCGGCCCTTGACATCCATGTACGGCGCCGGCCCGAAATCCATGCGCACCAGGCTTTGCGGCGCGATTTCAGGCCCGAGCATCTCCGGTTTCATCCCGCATGCCAGCCTTGCGGCAACCGGTGCAAACACGTCTCTTCCGTGAAAGGTCCGGCTCACCGGGTGCAGGAAAAGATCGGAATTTTCCACAAGGTAGGCATCTGCAATTTTGGCATCGTCGAGCACCAGGCTCAACACCCCGTTGTCCGGGGCCACAAACAGGCCCCCGGTTGTGCGCACCGTTACAATGCGCCGGGTGCTGCCCACGCCCGGATCCACAACCACCACGTGCACGCTGTTGTGCGGAAAGAACCCATGGGCTGCGGCCAGCATAAATGCGGCCTGACAGACATCCTGGGGCGCCACATCATGGGAGATATCAATGACCCGGACTTCCGGGCAGAACGAAGCGATGACCGCCTTCATGATGCCCACATACGGGTCGGTTCGGCCGAAATCCGTGAGCAGGGAAATCACAGGCATGGCAGGGGCTTTTGATCCAGACATCAGTCAACCGGGCATCCCAGGTGGGAAAAGGCTGAAGAAGCCGCTTTCCTCCCCGAGGAAGTGCGCATGAGCAGCCCGATTTTCAGCAGATACGGCTCAACCACGTCCACCAGGGTGTCGGTTTCCTCCTGGAGAGTGGCGGCAATGGCCTCTATGCCCACGGGCCCGCCTTTGTAATACTCGATGATGGTCTGCAAGTACCGGCGGTCCAGGGGGGTCAGGCCGAGGCTGTCAACACCTTCAAGCTCCAGGGCCTCTGATACGGCCGTGCGGTTGATCTTTCCGTCGCACCGCACCTGGGCGTAATCCCGAACCCGCTTGAGCAGGCGGTTGACAATTCTGGGCGTGCCCCTGGAACGGCTGGCCAGTTCCCCTGCCCCCTGGTCATTGATTTCCAGGTTCAGCAGGCTGGCGGAGCGGCCCGCGATTTTTACCAGATCAGCCTTGTCATAAAAATCCAGGCTCCGGAAAATACCGAAACGGTGGCGCAGGGGGGAAGACAAAAGCCCCACACGGGTGGTGGCGCCCACCAGAACAAACTGTCTTAAGCGAAACCGGTGGCTGCGGGCGTGAATCCCCTTGTCAAAGATAAAGTCAATGCAGTAATCCTCCATTGCCGGATACAGCAGTTCCTCCACTGCCTTGGACAAGCGGTGGATTTCGTCGACAAAAAACACGTCCCCGGTTTCCAGCTGGGTGAGCATGCCGATCAGATCCCCGCCCTTTTCCAGCGCCGGCCCGGATGTGACCACCAGGCGGCCGCCCATTTCATTGGCAATGATATGGGCCAGGGTGGTTTTGCCAAGCCCGGGCGGGCCGTGAAACAACACATGTTCCAAAGCTTCACCCCGCAGCTTTGCCGCCTGGATTGCAATTTTTAAGGTTTCAATGGTCTCGCGCTGGCCAATGTATTCGCTCAGCCGCTCCGGACGCAGAGAGACAATGTCAGGTTCCTGGTCTGCGGGCACGCACTGACTGGTGACGATTCCCTGCCTGTCCGAGGAAAATGAAAAACTGTTACTGTCCATTGCTTACCTGTCCCCTGTAGACCTCTTCAAACAACTCCTCTGGAGTCGAGATTCCCGGCTTGCGCTGCATGGCCGCATCCACCATCTGCTTTGCCTCTGCCGGCCGGTGCCCGAGCTGTTCCACCAGCACTTCCGTGACCTGGACGGCGACATCTGATTCGGTTTCAGACGGCGCCGGGGCCTCGGGCAGATCCCGGATCAGGGAGAATTTGCCCATCTTGCCCTGCAAAGTGGCAATGATCTTGTGGGCGGTTCGCTCGCCAATGCCGTTTAAGCGCTTAAGGGGTCCGGTATCGCGGTTCTCAATGGCACGGGCGATCTCCTTGACCGGTATGGTCAGGGCCTTGACCGCCTTCATGGGTCCGATGGCCTCCACGCTGATAAAGGCCTGAAAAAATTCCCGCTCGGCTTCCAGTTGGAAACCAATGAGCACGGGCCTGGGTTGATGCTCTGTCTGATAGTAGTAGATATAGAGGGACAGGTGCTCGCCAAGGGCCATGGGCGCAATGGTGTCCATGACAAAGCCGGGCACCAGGACTTCATAGCCCACCTGGTGGACCAGCAGCAAAATCCGGTCGGCTTCTTTTTTTAACAGGGTTCCTTCCAGGTATGCAATCATGGACAAATCCGGAGTATAGAAATTTTCAGCATTTTTTCATAGCCCGGCGCCCGCCCGGACCGGCGCCGACCCCACCCGGTAGAGGCCAACCAGAGCCAGAGCCAGGGCATCTGAGGCATGGGACGGAGAAATGGGTTCCGGATGGTCAAGCCGTCGTCTGACCGTGGCCTCAAGCTGGCGTTTGCGGGCATTGCCGTTGCCGGTCAGGATCTGTTTGACCTCCCGGACCGCAATTGCGTGCACAGGAATCATGGCCCGGTGCCCGGCCAGCATAAGCACTCCTGTTACCTGCCCGAGAGAAATACCCGACTTGGGGTATTTGGGCAGGGAAAACACATCTTCAAGAAGTATGGCATCGGGGCTGACCCGGGCCAGGATGGTGGAGATCTCTTCAAATATCACATTGAGCCGTTCGGAAAGCGGCGCCTTTGCTTCCGTTCGGATCGTGCCGTAGGAATAGCGGGCAACCGTCATGCCCGCTCCTTCCACCACGGCAATGCCCGTTGCAGCCAGACCGGGGTCTATTCCCAAAAAAGTCGCCATAACAGACCGGTTCCCGGCTTCCAGCTTGTATTAGAGGTTTGCCAGCTTCTTTTTGGCAATTTTTGCTTCGTTGCTGTCCGGGAACTTGCCGAGCAGCTCATTTAAAATCAGCCGTGCATTGGCATTTTCCCCGATTTTTTCAAAGGCAAAGCCCTGTTTAAGATATGCGCCGGCCACCTTGTTGCCGTCCGGATAATTCTTGATCACTTTTTCATATTCCAGGATGGCGCGTTCATACCACTGCTCTGCAAAATAAATCTCCCCGATCCAGAACCGGGCGTTATCCGCATTGTCTGAATCAGAAAATTTTTCCAGAAAAAGCTCAAACCCCTGGAGGGCGGACTGGAAATCCCCGTTGTCATATGCCTGCTTGGCCGATGCATAGAGCTCGTCCTTGCTGAGCTTGCCCAACTCGGTTTTTTCCGGGAACTTGGATTGCGCCAGCGCTTCAAACCGGGCCGTGGGCTCCATGCCCATAAACTCTTCAAGACGCGAAATCCGCTTGTCATGCACATCAAGGGATTCGGCATGCTTTTGCAGTTTTTTGTCAAGCATGCCCATGTCATCTTCAAGGGCATCAAACCGCCGCTCGAACTGATAGCCGGTTTCCTCATAGCTGCCCTTTAGATCCTGAAGCTCGGACCGAAGCTCGTAGAACTCCGCATCCTGGCCGGCAAAAAGCTCCCGCATTTCATTCAAATCAGACTGTTTCTGCCGGTCTTCCATCAATTGCGCAACAGAGGCATTCAGTTGGCGGTTCTTTTTTTCCAGGGCGGATATCTGCGACTGAAGCCGTTGGACATCTGAAACAGTGGCGCACCCTGCTGCAGCCATAACCGCGGCAAACAGCAGGGCGCCCGTCAAACGGATAAAGGTCTGGTTCATGTAAAGATCTCTCCCTTGGCTCGTGTCCCCGGAGCAGCCCGAAGTCGTTTCGAAACGCTACCGGCAGCGGGTAAACTGAAATTCTGCCCGCCGGTTTTTGGCCCAGGCCTCCTCATTGCTGCCTTCAACCGCCGGCCGTTCCTCGCCGTAGCTGATGGTGGACAACCGGGAGGCATCAATGCCGGACTTAACAATGAAACTCTTAACACTCTCTGCCCGGCGGGATCCCAGGGCGAGGTTGTATTCGTCAGTGCCGCGCTCGTCACAGTGCCCTTCAATAATCACACACCGATCCGGATTGGCCCGGAGCCATTCGATCTTGTCGCGCAATGCATCCCGGGCTTCCGGACTCAGCGCGGAATCATCAAATCCGAAATACACCTTTTCATTGACAAACTGTTGCCGGGCTTCAGCCGCGGTTAGACCGGCTTCCTGTTCCGCCTTCCGCCTGGCTTCAATTTCCTGCTCCTCAATGGCGGCCTGCCGCTCTGCTTCCCTGGCGGCCCTTTCCGCATCACTCAGTTCGCTTTCAGTCATGCCGGGCTGATCCGCGGCCTCACCCGGCCCGGGCGCCTGCTTGCCGCACGAGACGACCATGACCAGGCTCAATACGAGCATGCACAATAACAATGATTGGATATGATTTTTTTTAAGCATCTTGTCCTCCTTGTTTGGGTGTAATCAAAGGTCCAGTCCGGAAAATACCGGCCAACACCGCAACCCGGACATCCATCAGTTGGCTCTGGCCGGAGACCAATCCGGCAGCTGCTGTTTGCCGTCCATATCCAGCAGCATCCGCTGATTCGTGCCCGAGGCGGTCATGACAAAAAGCCTGGACGACCCGGTCCGGGTTGAGGAAAATACAATCATGCTCCCATCCGGTGACCAGCTCGGGGCTTCATTATCACCGGCCTGCCGGGTTAACCGGGAGACTTCCCCGGTGTTGACATCAACCACGTAAATATCGATACTGCCGTCCTTCATCCCGGAATAAACAATCCGATCACCGCCCGGGGACCAGTCCGGCTGGGTATTGTAGCGCCCCTCATAGGTAAGACGCCGAATGCGGCCTGACGATATTTCCTTTACATAAAGCTGGGGAGAGCCGGAGCGGCTGGAAACAAAAACCATCCTTTTACCGTCAGGCGAAAACGACGGAGAAACATCCACGCCCCAGCTTTTGGTAAGTCTTTTATCAACTTTTCCTTCTCGGGTCAAAAGATAAATCTCCTCGTCACCCTCAAATGCCAGGGTGGCAGCCAGGCCCGATCCATCCGGAAGCCAGGCCGGGGTGATATTGATCCCTTCAAAATCGACCAGCTTGGTGACCTCCTGTGACGAAATATTCACAGTGTAAATCTCAGGCCGGTCATCGGTGTAAGCCGTGTATGCAATGGAGCCAAGATTCGGATGCCACGCGGGACCGACCACTATGGGCTGAGGCTTGGTGAGCCGCCGGAGATTTCTGCCGTCAAAATCACAGGTATAAACCGCCTTTCCATCCGCATCGCCCATGACAAAAGCAATCCGGCTGTCAAACAACCCCTGCCGGCCGGTTAACCGGGCGATAACCTGATCGGCAAACCGCAGCACCATCTGCCGGACGTCATCTGCAGGGCTGGTATAGCGCTTGCCCACAAGCAGTTCGGCGCGAAAGGGGTCAAAAAGCCGAAATTCCATTTGCAGCACCCCGGCTTCATACCGGACACCGCCGGTAATCAGCAGTTCAGCGCCGATATCACGCCAATTTTTAAAGTTCAGGGCTTCCATGGTAACGCCTTTTTCGGCCGGCCGTTCCAGAAATGCCCCATGATCAATGAGTTTAAAATAACCGGTATAGGCCAGGGCTTCAGCGAGCTGCCCGGCAGCGTCCCGGGCAATCTGCTCTTCTTCCGGAGCTACCGACATGGACTTGAAAACGGGTACGGCGATGGGCACCTTTTGAGAAAACGGCTCGCTGATGTTGATATAATCATAATCTGCGGCACTGGTCTGACAAATTGCGCCAAACACCAGTATCCATGCACATGCAATAATCTTGAAAAAAACCCGGGACGATTTTTTCATGAAACCCCTTTTTTTGTTTATTCTTTTTAACCTGACTGCCGCAGGCGGTCCTCAGGCTATTGCGCCAGGCCGCTGGGGGTAAAACCCAACACCAAATGATAATGCGGATAATCTTTGGGCAGGGGCGGCAACGGATTGGCCTTCATCACGGTCTTATATGCGGACTCATCAAGATAAGCATTGCCGGATCGTTTTTCATACCAGACATCAGCAATGGTGCCTTCAGGCAAAATCTTGATGACCAGGCGGGTTTCCAGCCCCTTGGCGCCGCCGGCTAGTTCCGGAGAAAACGCCCAGTTGTGCTTCATTTTCACTGCCACCTCAGCCTGATAGATCTCCATGGGGCTGTAATCTTTATTGATCCCCGTTCCTGTGCCCTCCCGGTCTGAGTCCCCGCCCGAAACCCGGCCCCCGCCGGCAAGATCCCCGACCTGTTTTTCCATCTCCGCGATCCTGTCCTGCAGGGATTTGGGCCGCTGCTCCCTGGACTTTTCCGAAATCCGCCGAACCGCATCTTCGATCACCTTCCGGGAATCCAGGGTTTCTTTCTTCAGGGAGGTTTTAACAGAAGGCTCAGGCTCGACCAGGTCATAATTGGCCGCCAGTTTTTTCCTTGCCCCGGTTTTCACCGGAATCGGCCTGGCTTCCGGCGCCTCTTTTTTCCCTGAGGCCTCTGAGGCCTTGGTTTGCTCCGAAAGTTTGGCATCATCCAAAGGCTCCGCCTCCTGGCCGGAAGATGCGTCTTCTGAAGAAGCGTCCCCCGGAGGCGACGGGATCTCGGGATTGAACCCCACCAGATCAACGTCAATCGTTTCTGATGGATTAATCCGCGGCGGAGTTTCTCCAAAAGGGGAAAACACAAGGGCTCCCAACAAAGCCAGGTGAATCAGCAAAGACACGCCAAAACAGGTCGCCCAGAAAAAGGGCGGCAGTTCCTGGCTGTATCCGGACATACTTTGGGATTGGGTTTTTTTACCGGACATGGTGGACTTGCATCAATCCTGGTCGTTTTTTGGCGCATCGTCTGCCTGTTGGGCAACCACCCCCAGCCGCTGTACGCCTGCGCTTTTGATTTCACTCATCACCATGACCACCCGGCCGTAGGAAACATTTTGGTCCGCCCGCAGAAACACTTCCGGAGAATTGCGGTTTTCAAAAATTTTCTCCAGTTTTTCGCCCAGATTTTCCGCACCCACTTCCATGTCATTGATATGCACGGCTCCGTTTTTATCAATGACCACCACCAGAGGCTCCTGATCAGTATCCAGCTGCTGGACCGTTCGGGTTTCGGGCAGGGAGACATCGACTCCCTGGACCATCATGGGAGCGGCCACCATAAAAATAATCAGCAGCACCAGCATGACATCCACAAACGGGGTGACATTGATATCCGACAAAAGCGAATCACGATTGTGCTGCTGCATCATCGGGCCGCCTCCCGGTAGGCCAGATAATCGCTTTCCACGATATTGACAAAATCCGCGGCAAAGCTTTCCATTTCCGACTCCAGTATCCGGATTTTCTGAGTAAAGTAATTATACCCGATCACTGCGGGAATGGCTACGGCCAGACCGGCAGCCGTGGCCACCAGGGCCTCGGAGATGCCGGGCGCCACAGCGGCCAGACTGGTGGCTCCCTGTTGATAGGCAATGCCGTGAAACGAGTTCATAATACCCCAGACCGTGCCGAAAAGGCCGATAAACGGTGAAATATTGCCGGCAGTGGCCAGAAACGGGACGAGCTGAATCAGCCGGAGACTTTCCATGGTTACCGAACGATTCAGGCTCCTGCGAATGGTTTCCACGCCCATTGTTTTTCTGCCACTTGGCGAATCACCGCTTTCCCCGGACGATCCCGATGCTTTGGCCATCCGGTTGAGCTTTTTGAGTTCCATGTAGGCGTTGCGAAACATACGGGCAACCGGACTTGCCGGCATGTTTTTGGCCTGGGCAAAGGCATTGGAAAAATCCCGGGTTTTCCAGAAATAATCAATAAATGCAGCAGACTGTTGATACGCTCTGCGCACCTGTACGTACTTGACAAAAATAATGGCCCAGGTGGCCACGGAAAATGCCAGCAGCAGCAGGATCACAAACTGCACCATCAACCCGGCATTGAGCATCATGGCAAGAATATTGAGCTTATCAGGACTCATGTACGCCTCTTTCATTCATTGGAAGAAATTGTATCAATTCGTTTTCTCCCGTCATTATCCGAGTTTCTGCCCGGGTGTCAAGGATAATGACGGTTCAGGGTTCAGGGTTCAAGGTTCAAGGTTCAAGGTTCAAGGTTCAAGGTTCAAGGTTCAAGGTTCAAGGTTCAAGGTTCAAGGTTCAAGGTTCAAGGTTCAAGGTTCAAGGTTCAAGGTTCAAGGTTCAAGGTTCAAGGTTCAAGGT
>JAIPES010000090.1 GCA_021737045.1 Desulfobacteraceae bacterium
CCAAGGGCGGGGTCGGTTTTTGAAGCGACATTGAGCGTTTACGGAAACCTCCGTAAACGGTCAGGAGCGAAAAAACTGACCCCGGCCGCAGGGCTTTCTTCCTGCAAAAACAGCGGCCGCGGTAAAAAGCTTTTTACGGCACCATCAATTGTTGTATCCGGCAAAAATCTCAGCCATGGCCTTTTCATACCAGACATTCAAACGATAGTTTTGGATAAATCCGTTATGCCCGCCGTGAGCATGCACGATCAGATCCGTCAGGTCATTTAAGCGCAATCCGTAAAAATCCTGCACCGGAATGATCGGATCATCTTTTGAAGTGATGATGGTGGTGGCAACGGCAATATTTTCCAGGGCTTCGCCGGTGAGGGTGTAGGTCCGGAAATAATCGGCCGGCTTGTCAAACGGACTGCAGCGGGGAAGCAACTCCGCGGTGAGCCCGAGGATGGTGTTGTGTGCCAGCACACCGGAAAAATCGTAGAGATCCGGATACAACTGCTGCTTGCACGCCAGGGATTTTTTCCATTTTTTCAAAAAATAATACCTGTAGAAAAGCGTCCGGTCCACCACCTCCGTGGCCCGGCCCGGATCCAGCACCGGGCTGACGGCCACCACGTGACAAATTTCCGGTATGGAACGCCGGGAAAGCTCCCGGGCAATGCGGAGCGCATAATTGCCGCCCAGGGAAAACCCGGCCACGAAAAACGGAACATTTGCGGCCAGCTTTGCCACCTGTTGCACGGCTTCAAAAACCTCGTCAAACAGGGTGCCGAAAAACAGCCCCTTGTTGAGATGATGGCTTTGGCCGTGATCCCGCAAATTCAGGCGAAAAATATCATATCCCCGGTCAAACAGGTACCTGGCCGTGGTGCGGACATAGGTGGATTGAGCGCTTCCCTCCCAGCCGTGGAGCAAAAGTACCAGGCCCTTTTTTACGGACTGCGGCCCGGGCGAATAAAACCCCTGGAGACGAACGCCCTGGCTGGTTTCCAGGACATGCTCCCGGGCATCATTGATGACAGCACCGGTATTGGCCGCCCGGAACCGGGCACTTGCCAGTAATGACTGGATGTGCGGGCCTTTTAACCCGGCCGGGGGAACAAATCCGTTTTGTGCAGACATTGCCGACTCCCTCTAAAAAACGCATTGCTTATCAATAAATACAAAAAATCTTTCTACCGGTTTTCCGTGTTTCTTTCAAGCCGGCATATGCAAAAAAGGCATTGACAAGGCCCCGGCCAGTCATTAATTTGTTATGAACTTTTGCGCAGAACGCAAAATCCGGCAATCTGCGGCAATCATTAAAAAAACATCTTCAGCAAAAAGGAAACAAACAGACATGAAAACAAAAATAGCAATCCCCTCGGCTTCGCCGGGCGGACTGGAAGCTCCCCTTGAAGCCCATTTCGGCCACTGCGATCTCTACACCCTGGTGGAAGTGGAAAATGATCAAATCCAGAACGTGGAAGTGGTACCCAACATTCCCCATGAGCAGGGCGGGTGCATGGCGCCGGTACAATATCTGGCGGACAAACAGGTGCAGAAACTGGTGGCAGGAGGAATGGGAATGCGACCGCTTATGGGATTTAATCAAATGGGAATTGAGGTCTATTACGGTGAACAGGCCCCGACCGTGGGCTCTGCCGTGGACGCCCTGATCAGCGGCCGGCTGCGCCAGTTCACCCAGAATCACACCTGCGGCGGCGGAGCAGGCGGCTGCCATTAATTGAAACACCCGTCAGATACCATCTGACGGGCTGTTATTCCTTTTCCTGCCTGGTGCCGGAACGATCTGCCCGCCCCCGGTGCCAGGCCCAGTTCTCGTAATACTCCCAGCTGGCAATGCGATTGAGTTCCCTGATTTTCCGGTCTTTTTCCAAAAGACTGGAACGCAGTACATCGCCGATGGACAGCAGGCCGATACATTCCTTGTCTTCCATAACCAGGATATGGCGGATAAAAAGTCCCAGAAACATCTCCTCAAGCCGCTCTGAGGGGGTATCCGGGGCAACCGAAACCAGATCCGTATGCATGTAATCATCCACCACAGCCCTCTGCGGGTCAAAGCCGGTCTCCAGCATATTGTTCAAAAAGTCCCGCTCGGTCCATATTCCGGAAATCCGCCTTTCCCTGCCGATTAAAATGGAGCCGATATTATAGGCGGCCATTTGCTTGACCACCTCAATAACCCGGGACCCCGGGAGCATGGTGACAAGGTTTGTGGTCCTTTTTTCCTGCAATATTTCGGCTGCTGTTTTCATGTTCTTCTCCCTGTTGATACGATGATTGCAAAAACATAACGTCCCCCCGGCTGGTGCGCAAACAGATGATCCGGGCCCGGCATCAGATAATCTGTTTGCTATTGAATTGATTTTTTCTTATGATTTGGTAAGAATTCCGGCATCAAAGGCCTGTCCAACCGGGGGATGGATGAAATACCAGAAACTTCTCTACTTCCTTCAAAACGTCGGTAAAAACCCGTCAGCTCTGATTTATGAAGACGAGCTGACAGGGCTCAACAACCGGCGATACCTGTTTCACCACTGCCAGAACGCCATTGACTGGCAGGCCACTGACCGTCGGCCGGTCAGCCTGGTGATGATCAATATTGATTATTTCAAGCGGATCAACAACCAGTACGGTCACAATACAGGTGATCAGGCCCTGATCCATGCCGCTGAAAGCATCCGCACGGAAGCTCCGGAAAATGGCGTCTGCGTGCGTTACGCCGGAGACAGCTTTTTTCTGCTCCTGGCCGATCACAGTAAACCCGAAGCCCGCAGCATTGCTGAAAAGCTGCTGCATCAGATCCGCAGGCAACCCTTTTTCGCCCCTGAAGCCGGAACCCGGATCCCGCTGAGCCTGAGCATCGGCATTGCCGGCGCGCCCGAAGACGCCGCTGACATCAAAAACCTGATCCACAAGGCTGACACGGCCATGCAGGCCGCCCGCAAAGCCGGCCGGGACCACTGCATGGATGCAGCAGAAGTCAGCGATGCCGGCGTGTTTCCCAAAACCGCCCTGCAATACGTGGAAAATGCCGGCCTTGCCGGAAGGGGTGACCAGCTGGCAAGGATGCGGGAATCACTCCGGCATTTTAACCAGGGCCAAAGCCGCATGGTCATTGTGGACGGCGCCCCGGGCATCGGCAAAACCCGCTTTTTGAGCACAATTGAAAAGGACCTGGAGGAAAATTTACAGCCCGTCCGGGTCCAGGGGATCATCCAGGAGGCTTTCCGGCCCTATTACCTGGCCGCCTACATTGCCATGGCCCTGATGAACAGGCTGGAGGACAAGGGCCTGTCCATTTTAAAACAAGCAGATGATTCGGAAATCGACCGGCTTGCCCAGGTGATCCCCCAGATCCGGGAAGGCGAGCCCCCGCTGCCGGAAAATGACCCTGAGGCGCGCCAAGCCGTCTTTGAATCCTTTACCCGGTTTGTCATCCGCCTGGCCGGCGGCCGCCCCCTGGCGGTACTTGTTGACGATCTTCACTACTGCGATCCGGCCTCCCTTCACCTGATCCGGATGCTGATGCAAAGCAGGCGGATTCCGGTATTTTTCTGCGGCACCGCGGCCCGGGAAAAACAAACCATCGGCGAAGCCGTGTCCCTGGACCTTTTCCGGAACGCGTACTCCGAAGAACTGGAAATCCAGGACATTGCCCTGACTCCCTTGAGCCGGTCCGATATTGAAAACCACCTGGATGCCATATTCCCCGGCATCCATCTGCCCCGGGGCCTTTGCCGGGAAATGGCCCGGGTAACCCGCGGAAATCCATTATTTTTAACCGAAGTCATCAGGAAAATGATCCAGGACGGCCATATTGTCAAAAAAAACGGCAAATGGACGGTGTCTACCCTGGACAAGGAGTATTTCCCCCGCTCTTTGGAGGAAATCATCCGCTTGAAAATGAATTCCCTGGACGAGGACAGCCGGCGGTTTCTGGACCAGGCATCGGCTTTCGGCGAATCCACGTTTTTAAGCATGCTTGCCGGCATAACCCGGGATTACTCGGCCCGGCTCTATGAAATCATCGACAATGCCGAGCAGCAGGGCATCGTTGAAACCGAATTTGCCGCTGATGACGAAAACATCCGTTTTTCCAGCAAACAAGTCAGAGATATTATTTACGACGGCATCAGCCCGGCGGAAAAAAAGCTGCTCCACCAGCAAATCGGCATCTACCAGGAATCGTTGTTTCAACAGAACCTGCTGCCTTCTGCCGCGTTTCTGGCCCATCATTTCAGCCGGTCTGACGAAATCGAAAAAGCCCGGGAGTACAAGGAATTCCAGGACAACTGGAACCAGCTTCTGTTCCGGGAAGACGAGATGGAAAACTGGAGCGCCGATTTTGACCCGGAAACTGTTGACCGGGATGAAACCGGCCCGGAAACCGGACTGGGAGACGAACGCCTGCCCCCCCGGGCCCGGCAGCTGGTGCCGCACCTGCTCCGTGCGCTGCTGGTGGCTGCGCGAAACACCCGGCTTTATCCGGCGGGCAGCAAATCGGTTGTCACCGCCTCAAGGGACCTGCTGCGCATACTGGAACGAATCTTTTATACCAACAGTCAGGTTTCTGTCACCGTTGAAGGCGATGATCTCTGGATTAACGGTGAAAAAATCCGGGATGCCGCCCCGTCCGGTGTTTCCGCCAATATCCGGGCACTTTTTTCCCGGATGGAAATCAAAAGCCTGATATTCAAATACGGCACAGCCGAAACCGAGCTGCAGCGCGTACTCGACGAAATCAGCCCGGCGGGCAGAAAAACCATCCCGCCGGGATTCTGGAAGACTTTTGCAGACCGGCACAATCTTACCTGCGTGCATGTCCGCCAGGTCACTTATACGCGGGTTGAAACATCGGACGCCCCGGCAGAAGACCCGCTGGAACCCCCGGATGCGTCCCCTGAAGAAGCGGCAAAGTCTTCAGATACGCAAACCCGCCAGGCGCAGCGGATCATCGGGGCATTTCTGGGCACTTACAGCAAATTCCGACTCTATCCCGCCGGCGGACCTGTCACCCGGGAAGCGGTGGCCATGCTCATGGGCGAACTGCAGGCGGTTTTTGAAAATCAGCCGATCATTGTATTCTCCCGGGTAAAAAACAGCCTGCTCATCAACGGGGCAAAGGTGGATCCCAGTGGTTTTGAGGCCCTGTATAGCGGCATGGCCCGCTTCATGGCCCATACCGGCATCCACAGCCTGACACTGACTTCCGGGATAACGGAAAAGGATCTGAACACGTTTTTTCAGGCCTGTTTTGCGTTACCCGAGGACCGGCAGGCGCTGCCCGGGTTCTGGCAGAAACTGGCAAACAGGCACAAACTATCCGGTCTTTTGATCAATCAGCGCCTCTACGATGAACAGCACATTCACGCCAGGGCTGAAATGACGGAAGCAGAAGACGACAAGAGCCGTCAACACGCATCCGCCGGGGAAAAAACAGCGGCTGACGAGTTCGAATCGAAAAGCGATGCGCCGCCCGACCCCATGTCCGGTGAGGATGATCAAGCGCTTGCCGCCCGGCTGCGGGACCTGTTTTTAAAAGGGGAAACCGAACAGGTCAAAAGGATTTTGCAGCAACTGGCCCACTTGCATGATGCTTCCGGCAAAACGGAAAAAACCAAGATCCGCAACAGCTTTTACGCTGTTCTGGATCCCCCCGGATGGCAACCGGCCGGGGCTTATCTCAAACTGGTACTCAGCGCGCTCATGCCGATTATCGAGGCTGAAACCCACGGCCCCGACGTGCACCAGGCAGCAGACAGGCTTCATCAATGCGCGGCGTCCCTGATTCTTTACGGGGAATACCCGGCAGCCGCCTGGATTTTCTCCCGGCTCCTGCAGCATCCGGTGCTGACCGCAGACAGCGGCATGGAACCATCTGACCGGCCCCAGGTTCTTGGCCGGCAGCTGGATACGGAAATCGTGGACATACTCCGGGCGGACATGAAGGCTTCAGACAGGCAACGCCGTCAGCAGGCCTGCCAGCTCATCAGCACCCTGGGCACCGGGATGACCCCAATGCTCATTGAAATCATCACCCAGGAAGAAGACATCCGGGTCCGGCGGCTGGCTGCCCGGCTGCTGGCCAGCTTCGGCCAGCCAGGCGCCGACCGGCTCAAATCCGCGCTGATTCATGAAACCCGGGAAGATGCAAAAATAAAAATTCTGGAAATCATAGACGGGGTGACAACCGAGCTGACCACAGAGCTTCGCTTCACCATGGCAGACGCAAATCAACATGTCCGGCGGGCCGCTTTCCGGCTCATCCAGAAAATTGACAAGCCCGAAACCACATCCCTGCTCGGTGAACTGGCCGGCAGCCGGGACTCGGAGCTGGCAGCAGAGGCCATCAATCATCTGGGCACGAAAAAATCAACTCAGGCAGCCGGGATTCTGATGGAACTGGTGGAGAAGAGAAACGACCCGGAGCTGCTGTGCGCCGTGTGCCGGGCCATGGGCCAGCACGCCAGCGACCGGTTCCTCCAGTCCCTGGAAAAAATTTTGTTTTCACAGCGACGTGTGTTTAAAAAACGGCTTTATCCGACCCGCGTGCGCATCGCAGCGGCTTACGCCGTCTCCAGGACGCCCGGACCCCGGGCGCGGCAAATGATCGATGCGCTTAAAAACGACAAGGATTCCCGGGTCCGGGAAGCGGCGGCAATGATGAGCTAAGGGTTTGTCACAAAATAATTTGTGACAAACCCTAAACACCCGGGAGGTTACTTGACCACGCGCAGATGGCCCATTTGCCGGAGTCTCTCCCACAACTTCCGCACGATCACGCGTACCGCCCCGGAAGCTTCCAGATCCGGTTTTTCCGCCTGCTGCCGGCAGGATTCCAGCAGCGCGGAGTTGCCGGCATCCAGGCCGAATTCTTCAAGAATCGATTCGCCCAGAATGTCTTTTAAGCCGGCCAGATCATCGCCAGGCCGACTGGCCACCCGGGACTTGGTTTTTGCGGTCAGGCGTTCCAAAAGCAGATTCACGGCTTCATCCACGCTTGCGGGCAGCTGGTTATCCGAATCCGCGGTATTCTCCCGGCCGGGGAAAAACTCCGCGGCATTGGGCATGGCCCCGGAAATGGCATCCATGTGAAGCACCATCTCCAGCAGATTCCAGGTCAGCTCATAAATGCTCTCATCCTTGCTGGCCCGGGGGCCGGCCACATTTAACACATGAACTTCGTGGCCCCTTAACCACTCGTAAACATCAATGGCCGCATCAAAGACAATAACGGTTTCCAGGTCCACATGGACACAGGGCCGCCCGTGTTTCTGTGCAACCTCGAATGTCAGAAGGGAACCGCCGGACAGCGGCCCCCGGCTGACAATCAGAGTACCGTCCGAGTCTTCGACGTTTTTTTCCGTGCGCCGGGCATAGCCGCCGCCGGGCAATTCGCTCAGCCCGTAGCGGTCCGGAATCGGACCGTCTTCGGCCATGCGGCCCTCGGGCATCCAGCCGCCGTGGTCCATATCGTATTCAATGGCAAAATCCAGGGCGGCCCGGTCTGCGCCGGTCTGGCCGCCTGAAACAATTTTTGTTATCTGCATGGCAATATCATCCATTGGCTTGCAATTTCGGGATTGATCGGAACAACGGAAATCACCCGGGCGCCTTCGCCCGGCAGGGTCACTTCCACCTCCGCGGGCTGATCTCCCGCGGCCTTACTGTAGCCGGCGCATATGGCCGCTGCCTGCCGGATGCAGGCAGCGGAGCTGCAATCCACGATGACGCCCAGGGGGCCGGCCATCTGATTCATCCGGATGCGGGTGTCTGCATCCGGGTCATACAGACGGGCAATCTTCTCGTTTTCCGCCTTGTTGCGGCCCACCACCAGCTTTGTCCCGGCATCCAGGCGCAGATGCCGGCCGTATTTGAGCAAATCCAGCTCCCGCCGGAGCCATTTCTGCCTGTGGGCCATCAGGTCCTTTAACCGCCCGGCAAACCCGGCATCCGTCAGCAAGCACCCGCCGGCCGGGGCCGGGTAATCGGTGATGGCCAACTGTTTTGCCAGCGCCATCTGGGGCTTTCTGGACCGTCCGGAAAAATCGCAGAGCTGATCGCGGTCCACCAGGCCCTTTTCTTCCATGGGTGTCATTGGCAGGTTTTTGGCCGACAGCGGACGCAGGATATATCCGTCATATCCCGAGCGTTTTTCCACGTATCGCAAAGACGGCTTGACCTGGCTCATGGGCCGCTGGCCCACCACCTCTCCGGAAAACAGAAAATCCGCGCCGATTTCTTCCATCATTTCACCGGCAATGCGAAACATCAGGGCATGGCAGTCCATGCACGGATTGACAAACTGGCCGTAGCCCGCCGGCGGGTCGGCCAGCATCGGCAAATAGCGATCCGTGATATCTTTGACAATCAGCTCAATGCCGGTCTGCGCGGCTGCGGCCCGGGCTTTTTCCGCGTCAAAAAAAGGGGTTTCAAAGCTGATCCACACCACGTCAATGCCCTGGCCGCGAAGCACAAGCCCGGCCAGGATGCTGTCAAGGCCCCCGGAGCAAAGCCCCAGGGCTCTTGTTTTTTTTTTGCTGCAATCCATGGTATGAAAAGCCAAAATATTTGTGGCGCTATAGTAATTCATATCCATTTTTACTGATGGGTCAACAAATTCAAACTTTTTATCCAGTGCCGTGCAACCGGGACGATATGCGTCCCGCTCTGACAAAGCGCAAAAATCAACAGGCCTTCTTTCACATGACCGGAAAAAAAAATCGCATACGCGAAATTCGACAGATATTAAGGGCCCAATACCCGGATGTCAAGACGCAGTTGAAACACAACAATGCGTTTGAGCTACTGGTGGCCACCATTCTTTCGGCCCAGTGCACCGACCGGCAGGTCAATGCGGTTGTGGGTCCCTTGTTTGAAAAATTCAAAACACCCAATGATTTTGCCGAAGCCGACCTCAAAGAAATTGAAGCCCTGATCCGGCCCACAGGGTTTTACAAAAACAAGGCAAAGCATATCCAAAACTGCGCCCGGGATCTGGCCGAGCGCTTCAACGGCCGTGTGCCCGGCAACCTGGAGGATCTGGTGTCGCTGCCCGGCGTGGGGCGCAAAACCGCAAATGTGGTGCTGGGAGCGGCCTTTGGCATTCCCGGCATGGTGGTTGACACCCACGTGGCGCGCATCTCCCGCCGCCTGGATATGACCCGCAACAAAGATCCGGAAAAAATCGAGGCCGATCTCATGATGGTGATCCCCAAAAAGGAATGGAATGATTTTTCCCTGCACCTGATCTTTTTCGGCCGGCAAATCTGCAAGGCCAGAAAACCCGAATGCGAAAACTGCTTTCTGGCGCATCTCTGTTATTCAGCAGACAAAAGAACCTAAGGGGTTTTGCCGGTGAGGGCCTCGTAAGCCTCCTGGATTTCCAGAAACCGCTGTCTGGCCAGTTCCTGGAATTCCTCCCCGAGATGGGAGACCTTGTCGGGATGATACTGGTGGGCCAGCCGGCGGTAAGCCTCGTGGATTTCCTGGCTGGATGCGCCGGGTGACAGGCCCAGCACTGCATAGGGGTCCTTTTTGCCGGCTGTCTGCTGCCGCCCCCCGGCACTCCGCTCCTGATCTTTGAATTTTCCGGTGTTCGAACTGCCTGTGCCGAAAAGCCAGCCGGCAATACGGGAAATAAACATGGGCCAGCGGCCGGTTTTCAGGTAATAAATCAACAGGGCCACCAGCCCGAGATCATCGAGCCTGCCGGCAATGGGGAAAAAATCCGGCAGCAGATCCACCGGGCTGATGATATAGATCAGGCCCAGCACGATAATAAGAACAACCCAGAAGGGATTCATCAGCTTCTCAGGGTGGCTTTGATGCGCAGGGGGTTGGCCAGCACCCCCAGGGCCGAAAGGATGGAGGGGCAAAGCACGTCAGCAGCATTGACGGTCTCCACACAGGCCCCCTCATCGAGCAGAACGCAGATGCCAAGGGCCGATTCGGCCAGCATGAGCCGGTCATTTCTGCCGTTTCCAATGGCAGCGGTGTTTTGCGCCCCCAACTGCCTGACATAATCCCGCTTGGCTGCCGACTGGTCGCCTGCAGGCAGAATCGAAAGGCTGCAGGGCATGGCTTTAAGCTCTGCAGCGGCCTTGCCAAAGGTATCGGCCGTCAGCACATGCAGTTCCAGCTCACCGGCCAGGTTTTCCAGTGCCCGGTCCACGCCGGCCACGGCCCGGCCGTCCACGGCCAGGGTGCCGTTATAATCCATGACCACGTATTTGAGATTCAGGGTGCCGTATCCCGGTATATCGATTTTCAAACCCGCCCCTTTTGATAGGCCTGTAAAAAGTCTTTTTACAGGCAGTGATTAAGTGATTAAGTGTTAAGTGTTAAGTGTTAAGTAAAATCAAAAAGTTATTTTTTTTATTGGTCGGCGATCATACCAGTTTCAGAACTTTTTCGGGTGCCATCCCTTTTGATTCGTTTAATGTTGATGGCACCGTAAAAAGTCTGATTTCAGATGGTGCCGTAAAAAGTTCAAGATCAAGGCTTGCGCAAGTTCGAAGAATGCAGCGTACTTAGCCGTACGTGAAATTCTGAGAAATTGCGCGTAACGCAGATATTGGACTTCCAAGGAAGTCCAAGGGCGGGGTCGGTTTTTGAAGCGACATTGAGCGTTTACGGAAACCTCCGTAAACGGTCAGGAGCGAAAAAACTGACC
>JAIPES010000091.1 GCA_021737045.1 Desulfobacteraceae bacterium
GAAGTGCGAAGCGCTCTGGAGGAAAGCGAAAAAGAGGAGCAGGAAAAGCAGGAGGATATCCTGAGTGCGGCCGGGAGGAACTACACATTGTTGCGCAAGGGGAAACTGGGCCTGGAATACAAGCTCGAATACGCCTACTATCCCTATGACGTGATCCGGGAACAAAACATAATCGAGCACAACAGCCATCACAACATCACCAACGCCTTTACCCTGGAGTATCCACTGAAAAACAACCTGAGCTTTGAAGCCCTGATCCCGTTCGTGTACGAATACGACAAGACCGGGGCCAAGAATTCCAAGGAGGTTTCGGATTTCGGAGACGTGGATTTCGGGCTCAATTACCAGCCGTTTAAATCCGGGGGCGGCTTTCCCTCGATAATTTTCCGGAGCGTGCTGACCTGCCCCATGGGTCGCTCTCCCTATGACATCAACCCGGACACCGAGCTTGCCACAGGCAGCGGCGGATATGCCCTCGAGGGTTCTGTATCCGTGAGCAAGCCAGTAGACCCGGTCATGGTTTTCGGCACCTTGGGATACGTTTACAAGCATCCCATCCGGAACCTGGATTACAAGCTGCAGGACGGCAGCACGCTTGAGCGCTACGACCGGGGCGATTCCATCGAGCTTAGCATGGGGCTCGGGTATGCCCTCTCCTACAAGACATCGCTTACCCTGGGCTACAGCTACACATATACGTTTGAGGCAAAGCGGTATTTCAAGGAGGGAGAGCCGAAGTCCTATCCCACCCGTTCATCTGGCAGCATCAGCATCGGCACTTCCTGGCGCATCAGCCGGACCCTGAAGATCAACATGTCCCTGGGTATAGACATCACTGACGGTCATTACCACTCATTGTCATTCAGATTCCCGTTTGAGTATAACCTATGATGTGCTGGAAGCGGCTGATCATCCTCGCATTGCTGGTGGTGATATGCCGGGAGCCGGCATACGCGGTTTTCAACGAACAGATTGCCGTGGACGCCCGGGCCATATCGCTTGCCAACACGGTCACGGCCGACCCGCCAGGGCTGATGTCCGTGCACTACAACCCTGCCGGGCTGTCACTTCTGGGCGAGGGCAAGGTGCTGGGCAACGGGCTGGTTTTTCCCGTAATAGAGCGCACAGGAAGGCTCACCGAGGACGAGGATTTTGAAGGATTCATGGGAGGCACCTGGGGACCGGATGCACCCTATAACCCGGAGGACCCCAAAAGCGCCCACGGCGGACCCGATCCGCTGGCCGGCACCGAGGGCACCAACAGTGATAACCGGATGTACATACCGTTTTACGGGCCCATTGACTTCCTGGTGGGGGCCAATCTCGGCATTTCCTCGCGCAAGGAAGACTCCAAATGGACCTTTGCCTATGCCAATTACGCACCCTACGGCGGGGGCATGGCCCACCGGGACGAGGGCGATCCCCTGCGGTTCGGATGTAAGTCGCTCTACCTGCAGCATCTGATATATGCCGCACCGACAGCCGCTTACAAGGTTTCGCGGGATCTTTCCGTGGGCGTTTCTTTCGGCCTGGGCCAGACCGCATTCGGACTGGAGCTCGATCAGCGCACCCCCAACCAACTGGTGGCACTGACCCGGGTGATCGGGGATGCCACCAAGGACCTGGAGATCCCGGTTGTTTCCGAGCAGACCCTGCCCCCGCCGTTTTTCGGCGGCGGAATGGGGCCTTACGAATACAATACCCGCCTGCAGATGGACATGCGAGACGATTTTGTGCCCTCGTTCAACCTGGGGCTTTTGTGGCGGCCGGAGAACTGGTTCTCCTTCGGTGTTACTTACCAGAGCGAGGCCAAGGCGGAACTGACCGGGGAGTACACCTGGGCCTACAGCGAGCAGTTCCAGCGCATGGTGGACTGGAACGGAAGAACCCCCATGACCATGCAGACCGCGGGCATGCTCGATCTGCCCATCAACGGGGTTCCCTACCAGACCGGCACGGTCACCCGCACCCAGAAATTCCCCCAACGGGTACAGGCAGGGATCATGGTCAAGCCGTTTAAACCACTCAAGCTCCTGTTTGACGTGCACTGGGCGGATTGGTCCGTGATCGAGGAGGACCGGTTCGTGTTTGACCAGGACATCCAGCTTTTCCGGTTTGCAAAGCTCATGGGGTACACCGGCGGCAACCGGGCGCTGGTGGTCGAGCGCAACATGAAGGACACCTGGAGCTGGAGCGTCGGCCTGGAGGTGCAGGCCCTGGACTGGCTGAGCCTTCGCGCAGGATACGAAAAGCGGCCCACTTCCACGCGCAAAACCCTGTTTGACGCGCTCTATTTCCTGCCGGACATGGAGTTTTACGGCGCGGGATTCGGCATCCACCTGCCCCAGGATGTGAACATCGACCTGGGATTCGGCTACCTTTTCAACAAGTCCGTAAAAATCGAAAACAATGAGAGCACCAACATGAACTCCACGGATTTCACCAAGGTCGTGTACAATCCGTATGCCGGCCTGGATTATGAGCAGGAAACCGCCATCTATATGGCCTCTTTCGGGATCACCATGCCCCTGGAGGTGCAGATGGAGCTTTTGCACCACCAGCTGGAGATGGGAAAACACGCTTTGCATACAATCGGCGGGCTGATAAACAAGCTCAACCCGTTTGCCGGCGATGAACCGGAAAAGGAGAAAAAAGAGACTGATGCACATTAGGAACACAGCTCATACCATCTTCTGCATATGCCTTGCGGCCGCAATAATTGCCGGGGCACAGGCAACCGCACAAAATTTGCCTTTTGCCGAAAATGCGGAAAAAATCGGCACCACCCGCCAAGCGGACCTGTTTTTCCCCGAATCTCTGGCCGCAGGCGGGGCTCTTACCCGGGTGGCCTTTATGATTAAAAAAAACGGGCAATATCACGTAGTCGTCGACGGGAAAACCGGTACAGGATATGACGGTGTTGCCAAGGGCACGCCGATCTTCAACGCTTCAGGCACCCGGTACGCCTACGTGGCTTATAAAGACGGCCAGGCCCGGGTGGTATCCGACGGCAATGCCCAGCCCTGGTTTGATGCAGTGGACCGCCTTGTATTCAGCCCGGACGGAAAAAGGCTGGCATACCGGGCACAAAAGGGCGGCCGGCAGATGCTGGTCGAAGACGGCAGGACGATCAAAACCTTTGACGGCATCAAGGGGCGGCCCGTGTTCAGCCCGGATTCAAAGAACCTGGCGTTTCTTGGCGTAAAAGACAAAAAGGTGTCCATGGTGCTCGACGGTAGCGTCATTCTTTCGGGATACCGAAACGCCAAAGAAATCACTTTCAGCCCGGATTCAAAACACTTGGCAGTCGCCGTTCTGGGCGAAAAAAAATGGCATGCGGCAAAAGACGGGCAGATCTCGGAAAAAGGCTATCGCAACATCCAGCGCCTCACTTTCAGCCCGGACTCACAGCGTTTTATTTATGCCGCCCAAAGAGGGGCGCAACTGTTTTTTGTTGAAAACGGCAACGAAACAAAGGGGTACCGGACCGTGGGCCGGCCGCTTTTCAGCCCGGACTCCAAACGGCTGGCATTTCCGGCCATGCTTGGCAAAAAACAGTGGACCGTGGTGCTTGAAGGAAAAAAGGGGCCGGTATTCAAAAAACTGGCATCCCTGAAATTCAGCCCGGACTCGCAGCGATTCGTTTTTTCGGCAGTGACCGAAAACGGCAGGGGCGCCATTGTGATTAACAACCGGGAAGTTCGCACCTATGACTCCACCGGCCAGGCCGTGTTCAGCCCGGATTCAAAGCACCTGGCCTACCGGGTGCGCAAAGGGAAAAAATGGCACGTGGTCAAAGACAAAAAGGCCGGCCTGGCATTCGACCTGGTGCGGATGCCGGTTTTCAGCCCGGATTCAAGGAATATGGCCTATGTGGCGATAAAAAGCAAAAGCATGCACATGGTCGTCAACCACCAAGCGGAGCCGGCATACAGCAAGGTAGGGCTGCCATGGTTTTCCCCGGATTCAAAACACCTGGTGTACAAGGCGCAAAAAGGTGAAAAATGGCTGATGGTGGCTGACGGAACCGAAGGGCAAAAGCGCTTTGACGGGTTTATTGCCGGCCTGCCAATCGCCTGGGACGCAAATATCTGCCAGGCCCTTGCAGTCCGGAGCGCAAAGCAGGGGCTGGATTTTTACCGCTACGAGGTCAGGTTCTGATGCGGGCAGATGCGGGAAAAATAATCGCAGGACTATCCGGGGTGATCCTCCTGGCAATCCTTATGCTGCCTGGCAAATGCCCGGCCGCCTCGCCGGGCAATTTCCTTGCCCTGTTTCCTGATGCGCCTGGCGGGGTGAGCAGCTTTATGACACTTTACACCGAACGCCAGGTCAATGATTTTGCCCGTCAGCGGGAGCGGCGCCCGGAAATCGATTCCCAGGGAGAAGAGCGCCACTACTCGGAAATCCGCCAGTCTGAAAACACCTTTTCCTTTGACGGGGGCAAGGCCGGGGCGGCCTTCGGACGGGTGCCGCTGCTCTATGTCATAGCAGGATACGGGCAGGCGGAAGTGGATTTTTCCTTTACAGACGAGTTAACGGAAAACAAGGAAGAATACTCCCGGCAGGCGATGTTTGAAAACGATGGGTTTCCGGTTTTCGGAGGCGGGATTGCCGCAATGATGTTTGACGCCACGGTTTTTGAAAACAGCCGGTTTTCCATCGGCGGGGACCTGCAGTACAGGTGGCTGGATTTTTCCGCAGAAAAAGGCGCGCTTTCTTATACATCCACACTGCATGAGATCCAGCTCTCCATTGCCGCTTCCCTGGAGGACCTTCAATGGCGGCCCATGGATCTGCTAAAGCTGAAACTCTCCCCGTACGGCGGGGCCAAGATCATGCATTTTATCGGCGAAGAAACATTTGCCGATCCCGCAAACACCGACGCCCATGGGAACCCGGATCCGATTTATTATTCAGAGGATCTGGAACCGGGCAATCACGTCACTTTTTTCCTGGGCACAAATATTGAAATCACCGGCCCGCTGTTTTTGGGGCTGGAAACGCGTTTTGGAGACGACGAAGGGTATGCTGTTCAACTGGGATGCAATTTTTAAAAAATCGACTGTGCAGAAACTCGGGGTTTGCCTGGCCGTCCTGGTATGTCTGATTCTGACTCTGCCGCAGAGCGGTTTTTCCATTGATGTTCTTAAAACCCTACGGTTTGAAGATCGATGGCCGGATGCATCTGTGGGAAACCTCGATTACAATGCAGGCAGAAACGAACTTTATTTTGCCAGCGGGAATTTCCTGGCAGTATTGGGCCCGGATCTTTCACAAATCTCCAGGATCCGGGTCGACGCGGCACGGGGTATCACAGGGATTGCGGCAGATCCGGAAGACGGCCGCCCTTATGTTTATGCGGCCTGCGGTCCGCAGGGCATTGCGGTAATCAACGTATCGACAGGCCAGGTCGTTGCCACACTCGCAGACGCAGATGGCAGCGACACGGAAGAAGACCCTGTTCACGCCTCTGCGGTAAGTTATAACCGCGACACACGGCGGTTATACGTGGCTGACGTGTACTACGGACTGCGCTGCTTTGACATGGCGACCCCCTCGGCCCTTGATGCCACATCCCAGATCTGGCGATACGCCCAGCATTCCAGTTACGATGATTCGATTTCCGGCGGTCATATAAATGTGGTCTATAAAACCGTCGGGGCCAGAAAACTCGCTTTTGTGCTGGATCAGTACTACGGACTGCGGATATTTGACGTGGACACGGATACGGCACCAGACAATCCCCTGGCATCCTTTGACATGCGGTCCCGCTTTTACTGGGGGCAGTATTCGGAAGTGGTGGACGTTGCCGTGGCGGGATCCTCCCGGCACGCCTTTGTCTCGGATCTCACTTACGGGGTTACCATACTCGATTTTTCAGGCGCCTTATCAGATTCAACCCCGGAAATCAGCAACGTGGGCCAGATCGAAACCCCGGGCACGGCCTCCGGCCTGGAACTCTCGGATGATAACAACACCCTGTTCGCGGCCGACGGCAACAGCGGGATGCTTACAACAGACGTCTCAGATCCGGAAGCGGCATTAAATGATTCAGACACCAATTCCCTGGACTTTCCGGCAGGCCTGGTGCAATCGCAGGCCTATTCAGCCACCGGGGCGTACGCGGTATTTGCCGGGTCCGGAAACATTTATCTGGCCAGCGGCGCAGACGGCCTGGCCCGGCTTGATGCCGGCTACACAAGGACCGGAAGCTACGATCCTCCCTCTGACACCACATCCCTTTATGCGGATGCTGGCTATGCCTATATCCTGGACAATGACGGGGCGGCCGAGGGGCTGCGTATTGTCAACCTGGCCGGAGAAGAAACCGGCCATGCCGAGCTGACCGGGTTTGTATCCACTCCGGGATCCGCCTCTGCCGTGGCAGTTCACGATGCTTTTGCCTATGTGGCCGACGGCGGCCAGGGGGTGGCAGAAATCGACATTTCCGACAAAGCCTCCCCCATCAGGGATTTCACCCCTCTTAACTCAGCCGGAGATGCCCGGGACATAAAGATCTGGAGCGGTGATGGTTCAGCCACGGCTTATATCGCAGACAGCAGCCTGGGGCTGGTCATTGCGGACATTGCAGACACCGGGCAGCTAAACGAGATCGAAAGGTACAATGTTACCTGCAGCGCGGTGGATATTTACGAAAGCACAGTAAATGGTGAAATTCGCAGATATGCCGTTATTACGGCAGGCAGCAACCTGACTGTCGTGAACGTAACCGATCCGGCAGCCCCTTTTGAGGCAGGCACCTATGGCAGCCTGACAGACGCCCGGGATGTGGCGGTGACAAGCCTGTACGGAAGCCGGTATGCGGTTGTGGCGGACGGTTCTGCGGGGATCCGGCTGATCGATATTTCCGATCCGGGCAGCATCAGTCAAACTGCCATTTTTGATACAGAGGGCACGGCAGTGGCCGTATCCCTCTACGAGGCATATATTCATGCGGCCCTGGGCACCCGGGGCGTGGCAGTGATCGGCATATCAGACACTGAACCGGTATCACTCACCCCTATCGATACGGATGCCGATGATACGGTGAATCCCTACTACACTACCCCGGGGAATGCTTCTGATTTATTTATATCAAAAAGGGGAAACAAACGATACACGTACGTGGCAGACGACTACGGCGGATTTCTGTCGCTTGTCCACGATGATGTTTTAAGCAGCGGCATCAATGAGCAACCTTTTACGGAAAGCCCGGATGACACGAACAAGATCGAGTGTTTCATTTCCTCGCTGTTTTAAGAAAGGCCCGCATCAACCATGACCAGAGCCTGGATTACAGCCGTATTGCTGATTTTTTTGAGCGCACCTGCAGGTTTTGCGGCCTCGTTTAATTTTTCGGCCTCCGAACAATACCTGATAAAGGGCGAATCGGTGGAGTTTACGTTTACCTGCGAGTTATCCGCCGGGGAACAGGCCCAATCCCTGACCATCGAGCTTGATTATGACAACGACGGGGAAACCGATCATTCCATATCCTTTGACAGCACGGCGGGAAGCGTGGTGCGCCAGCACTCCGTGGTATTTGATGCCGCCGGATATTTTGATGCGGAAGCCGAATTCTCCCTTACTTATCCAGACGGGCAGACCCGGACGGAAAGCCTGGGTCCTTTGCGGATTCACGTAGCCAACTGGAAATTCGAGGCCGGCGGCTGCATTGCCTCCACACCGGCGGTCTCCCCGGACGGCGGAACCTTGTATTTCGGCTCCGCAGATCATTATCTGTATGCGGTAAACACTGGGGACGGCACAAAAAGATGGCAAAAATATCTGGGAGGGGATGTGGATTCCAGTCCGGCGGTGGATTCAAACGGATACGTTTATGTCGGCACCGGGGAGGGACACGTATACTGCCTAAGTCCTCAAGGCTACATTGAATGGCAGTTTCCCGCAGGCTCGGGGGGTGCAGGGGGTTTCTTTTCATCCCCCGCCCTTGACGAGGAACGAAACCGGCTTTATATCGGGTCCACCAATGGTTATCTCTATGCGCTTAACACAGCAAATCGCGGAAATATTGAATGGAAATACAAGACAGGATCAAAAATCGTATCCTCCCCCGCCGTGGGATTTGACCATACAATTTACATCTGCTCCCTGGACACGTTTTTGTATGCACTCAACCCGGATGGATCATTGAAATGGCGTTTTGACGCAAAGTCCCAAATCCGGGGCTCTCCGGCCCTGGACCGCGACGGCACCATTTATTTCGGCACCTCCCTGTTCCGGGGCGAGGCAAACGCTGACAATGGCCTTTATGCGATTTCCACAGCGGGTCAAAAAAAATGGTTTGCGCAGAACCGGAACGGGCTCACCTCGGCACCGGTGATAGATGATGATTCCGGCACCGTGGTGGTCAGCTCCTGGGGCAACCGGATATTCGGGATCAGCAGAAGCGGCGGCGGCCTGGGAATGTACAAGACATATGAAGATGACGTACTGTCCGGTCCGGCCCTTGGCTCAAGGAATTATCTTTTTGCTGGCGCCAGGGACGGTGTTTTTTACGCCATGGATATAGAACGGGGCAATATGCGCACCGGCCGGAAGAAATTCTGGAAGTACCGGCTGCCGCGCCCTGTGGCAGGTTCTTCACCGGTAATACACAACGGGTATGTATACGTGGGAACCTGCGAGAATGACGGGGAGGAAGGCAGCGGCGCCCTGTATTCCTTCCGGGCAAACGAGGATCCGGACAGGTCGGACATGAAACCTGATGAGGACTCGCCCTGGCCCCAGTTCAGAAAAAACTCGCAAAATACCGGCATGACCGCCCTGCGGCCGGATACGGTGGCGCCTGCCGTGGTTCTGGCTGATCCGGCCCCGGGCGTGCGCGAATTTAATATTGACAGGCGGAGCATATCGGTCACGTTTTCCATGCCCATGGACCCGGCGAGCATTTACCAGCCCCAGGACCCGAGTTCAGATTTTGAAGGATTTTTCGGTTTTACGGTGGAGCCTTTTGACCCACCGCCCGAAGATTTCACAATTGACTGGAATGCGGCCCACACCGAGTTTACCCTTACGCTGCCAGACGGGGTTTCCTTTGAGGCCGAAACCGAATATACTGCAACCATAAATTCAAAAGCCCGCGAAGAAATCCCGAATACCGAAGACGGAGAAGACCGCCACATTCTTTACGACTATAAATGGAGTTTCCGGCACGACCCGGAAGAATCACACGACAACAGTCATAACCAATTCTCCTGTTTTATATCGGCAGTAACGTCAAAAAATCCCTTGCATTTACTGTCCGATCTCTGGTGATATCCCCTTTTAAGTCTCCGGGCTGCAAAACCCGCTGCCTATCCGATGATAAAGAAAAGGATTTATTTTATCAATGCTGAGCTACAAGGTAATCAACCACGGAAAAGACCGGCAGTGGCTGCTGATGCTCCACGGGCTGGGCGGTAGCTCGGCCATCTGGTACAAGCAGGTGCCGGAGCTGGAAAAAAGATACAACCTAATATTGCTGGATTTTTTCGGGCACGGGGAAACCCGGGAGGTGCTGCCCGATTACACGTTCCAGGGCCTGGCCCGGGAAATCGTCCGGGTGATCGACGAGCTGGGACTGGAAAAGGTCAATCTGCTCGGCATCTCGCTGGGGTCGGTATTCGGATGTTTCATGGCGGTTTATCACCCCGAGCGGATCCGGTGCATGATTTTGGGCGGGGCCGCGCTGGGTATGGATTTTCGCAGCAGAAGCATGCTGTATTCCGGGCACTGGTTAAAGCAGCTCGTTCCCTATATGTGGCTTTATCGGTTTTTTGCCTGGATCCTCATGCCCCGGCCGAGCCAAGCCACCAGCAGAAAAATCTTTGCCAGGGAGGCCCGCAGGCTTGGCGGCAAGGAGTTCAAAAAATGGTACCGCCTGTGCATGCAGTTTCCCGAGCGGATGCTGGACCTGGAACGGCCCGTTCTGCAGCAGATTCCCAAGCTGTTTATCTCGGGGGCCCAGGACCACATGTTCATCGACCAGGTCCGCGCCTGGACGCAGAAGGATCCGAATGCAGAGCTGCACATTATCGAAAATGCGGGGCATGTGTGCAATATACAGGCACCGGAGGAGTTTAACCGGGTTTGTATCGAATATCTGGAGCAGGGGGCAGTAGGCGGTGGTCAGTAGGCGGTTGTCGGTGGTCAGTTGTCAGTTTACGGTTACCGGTTATAGGTTACCGGTTGCCGGTTGTCAGTTGTCGGTTGGTCGGTATTGGTCACTGATCTGGCAGGCCAATACCGGCCGGCTTTTTTGAGATAGAAAAAGCGCGATGGATTGGTTTAATCCTCTTCCATTCTGGACTGGATGTCTTTGCGCAGTTGCTTTTTTAAAACCTTGCCCACGGGGTTGCGGGGGATCTGCTCGCAGGTTTCCAGGCGCTCGGGGTGCTTGTAGCGGGCCACCCCCTTTTCGTTTAGCAGATCGGTGAGATCCTCCAGTGTCACGGTCTGATCCGGGGCGGACACCACGTAGGCGCACATGCGCTCGCCGAGTTTTTCATCCGGCATGCCGATTACGGCCACTTCCTGGACATGGGGATGCGAGAGCAGGTAGTTTTCGATCTCCTGGGAGCTGATGTTGTATCCCCCGCGGATGATAATA
>JAIPES010000092.1 GCA_021737045.1 Desulfobacteraceae bacterium
GACCCGACCCTGGTGGAGATCTGGAGAGGACTATGAAGCATGTGCTGGGAAAATGCCCGCAGTGCGCCGGGCAGGTGGTTGAATTCCGGAATTTCTACGGATGTACCAACTGGCGCAAGCCTGACGGGGCCTGCCCCTTTACCTTGCCCAAAACCTTTGCTGGCCGCGAGATTCCGGCGCATGTTGCCGCAGACCTGATTAAAAACCGCTGCACAAAACGGCTCAGTGGTTTTGTATCCCAGGCTGGCAATAATTTTGAAGCCAAGCTGGAGCTGCAGTTCAACGGCAGTCTCTGGCGGCTAAAAATGCAGTTTACGGGGTGACAATGGCGCTTTTACTCGAATACGGATACCTGAAAAAGACGGTTTGGAGCCAGGCAGCCCTTCTCGGGATCTGGGTGGTATACGGAACCACGATGCTCAACCCTTTTTGGACTCTTGCGGTCGCGGCGGCAATGGGGGCCATTGCGGGGAAAAACGCCCTGGCCCTTTGGAACGCCAACAGCCGGACAACCTCCTTGAGCCAGCCAGTGGCGGTGGCCAAGTCCGTCGAGGACCTGACCACCCAGGCGATTAGCAACCCGGATAGGGTCATGCTGGGACGCGGTTTTGTCTGGGAAAACCTTCATGTGCAGCAATATCACGACATCATGGCCCTTCCCGAACGCCGCGAGATCCTTGACCTGGAAACCCCGCTGGGTGGCTACGAGTTCATGCACGCCCTAAATGCCCGGGACAAAGAGGTCGCGATGGACAAGGACAAGCTGCAGCACACCTTGATCGCCGGGACCACGGGCAGCGGAAAGACCAAATTTTTCGAGTGGCTGGTCTCTCAGCTTTGCGCTCACGAATCGGTGGTGATCGTGGACCCCAAGGGCGACAAGGAACTGCTCGACGGCGTGTATGATGCCTGCGTGGATCATGGCGTCGAGGATCGGTTCGTCTTTTTCTCACTGGCTCACCCCTCCAGATCCACGGGCTTTAATCCGTTTTCCAATTACGGCGGCCCCTCGGATGTCGCCGACAGAATCGCCTCGATTATGCCCGCAAGCAGCGGGGATCAGGCCTTCAGGAATTTCGCGTGGCAGGTTATCGAGGTTGTGGCCTCGGCAATGATGGGGATACAGGAAAATATCACCCTGGAAAAACTCCAGCGGTATTCGATGGAAGACATGAGCGAGCTGGTGGCCCTGTGCGAAGAAAGGATGCCAGAGATTCCCGCAGACATCCGCCAGTACGCCGAAAAAAGTGCGGAGCGGCTACGCCATCAGGCCGGCCACCCCAAGGAGCATTACCAGAAAATGATCACCTCGCTGGGTCCGGTCCTGACCTCGCTGAATACCGGCGACATTGCCCCGCTGTTAAACGCGCCGCCCGACAACTCGATCCGCTGGCAAGATGTCTTGGAGCAGAAAAAGATTGTCTATTTCGACTTGTCCTCGATGCTGCGGGTGGAGGTTGCAAACAACGTGGGCAAGATGATCGTGCAGGACCTGATGTACTTCATCGGCGAGATATACGCCTTCGAGAACACCGGCAAGGCCATGAATCTGTTTGTGGACGAGTTTTACAGCGTGATGTTTCCCGGATATATCGACATGCTCAACAAGTCTCGCGGGGCGGGTTTGCGTATGTTTCTCGGCATGCAAACCACCGCAGACATTGCAAATGCTCTGGGCGGCGGCCAGGAATCTTATGTGCGGCAGGTCCTTGGAAATATAAACAACAAAATCTACCTGCGCGTGCCGGAATTGAATCTGGCCCAGGAATTTTGCGACCTGTTCGGCAAAACCTACATCAAACAGGTCGAGGATATGCAGGGAGAACGCTCGCACGCTGCCTCGCCTTCCGAGCTGTTTGTTTCCAATTCCGGCAAGAAGCAAAAACAGGTGGAAGTGGACATGGTGGGTCCGGAAATGCTCATGCACCTGCCGATCGGGCAGGCCTTTGCGTTTTTGCAGGCCCGGGATCCCTATAAGCTGAAACTGCCGCTGATCCAGCGGCCGGAGGAAAATAAAAACCATTTCGCCAAACAGATCATGCAGTCTAGCGTGGGCAAGTTCACGATCGAAGATAAGTCGCCTTGGGCGGAATTAGATGACAGCATGGTGCAATGGCCCGAAGAAAGAAGGAGGAAAAACAGCAATAATGCAGCCTGAAGACGAAACCCGCAAAGACCACCAGGGGGGCCTCGACAGCTCCAGTGATGAGCTGGGCAGCGAGCATGTCGGCGAAAGACTCAGCCAACCCGGGGGCGGCGGCGACACGGACGGGGACCAGGGGCCCAGCCAGGAGACAGACGAGGGGGACAATCTCCGGGGGGCCGCGGTCGTGATGGAATCACGCGGCTGGTATCGCGACAAGTTCCGGCAGGTGGTCACGATCTGCATGATTTTGACCGGGGTGCTGGGGCTGTCTTTTGCGGCCAACATGATCCAGGCCGCCTCCAAACCCGATCCGGTATATTTTGCGGTCAGCGACGACTTGCGGATCAAGCAGCTCACGCCGCTAAACGAGCCGTCGATTAGCCAGAGCGCCCTGTTTAACTGGACCACGCGCACAATTACTAAGACCTTTAGTCTCGATTTTGTCCATTGGCGCGAACAGGTCATGAGCGTAAAACCGGAATACACCGAAGATTGCTTTAAACAGCTCGTCAAGTCACTGCAAAATGCCGGCAACCTCGACATGATCCGACAACGGCGGCTGGTGCTGTCCGCCGTGGTCAAAAACGCGCCGTCGATCACGGCCAAGGGTGTAATCAACGGGCACATGGCCTGGAAGATGGAGTTTCCGATCTCGTTGTCATACGAATCCTCGGAACGAGTCGTGGCCACCCAGGACCTTCTCTGCAGCGTCATGGTGAGGCGCGTGTCCGTGCTGGACCACCCCAGAGGGGTCAGATTGGCCCAGCTCGTGTTGAAATAACCGGCAAGCGTTGGAGAAAAACAATGGAAACAAGCTGGGTTTTCGGAGAAAGCAACGAGAGCTTCGTCATAGAGGCAAACAGGCAATGGCAGAGACATGTCAAGCCGCATTTCGGGGAAATCCTGGAAGATGAAAACATTTGCGAGACGCTTTGCTTTCTCGGGTCTGAGGAAGTGCTTAAGCGCGGGGAGCTGGACCCGGCTTTTCCGATGGAAACGATCCTCCGAGCGCACAAGGGGAAATTTACGAGCCCGGAGAAATTGTTGAAAGAGGCCCTTTCTTTCTATGCCTGGCGGCAGGCCGGCAGATTTTACCTGGACTATGAACTCATCCATGCCGTGTCCCGGGAGGAGGTGGATTTCTCCGATAGATCGGCGTGCGCGAAATGCGGCATCTGCTGCACCAAGACGGCGGGCGGATCGTGCATCAGTCAAACGGATAAGTACCGGATCATCAGCTTTTTCAAAAAGCGCCGGCTCTGGCGCGAGGACATCGTTGATGAAGTCGGGGAGTTCAGGTGTGTGCAAGTGCTGGAAACACTTTTAAACGCCATTGATTACATCGGCCAGCAGGTTAGGACTCAGGACGGCGACCTGTTTCTGTTTACCTGCCCCTTTCTCGACCGGTTTAATGACGAAAAGAGTTTGTGCCTGATCGAGCTGGCAAAACCGGCAGTTTGTAGAAAATACGGCAGGAAGACATGCGCTGCGCGGAGCAGGCGAAACCAGAAAAAAAACAATACAGGATAGGAGAAAACGTGGAAGCATTCTTTTCCAAGTTCGAACGGTTCCTGCAAAACTCGGGCGACTTCATGTTCGCCCGATCTGCGGCTTCTTACACCCGGCTGGAAACAAGCGATGATGAATATACCCTTTCCGCCGACGACGGGTCCCTGGTGTCCATGTTCGAGCTGCAGGGATCCCTGCGCCTGATCGGCACCGAGGAACACAACCAGATCGTGGAGTTCGAGGCTGAAGCCCTGAAAAGCCGGTTTGCCGACACCGGCCATGCGTTCCAGGTAGTTTTTTCCTACGACCCGGACAGGATCGGCGAAGAAGTGGATGCCCATATCAAAGCCCCGCGAGTGACCGCCCGGAACCTTGGCCTGGATATGGAAGAGATGCTGGTGGAGTGGGGAAACAACGTGGCCCGCTGGTCTTCGGTGGAAAAAATCTGGGTCGTGGTCTGGACACGGCCCGACGCGCTGCCGCCATCGGAAAAACGCCGGGCCTCCCGGAAAATGGAAAAATCCAAATACTCGGCCCCTTACGGCCGTAGCTGCCAGAACGTCGGGCAGGTCATGGAGGCGCTGCGAAATGAGCATTGGAACTTTGTCGATGCAATCGGATCTGCTTACACGCGGGCCAACGTGCAGGTGAGAAATGTGGAGCGCCACGAAATGCTGTGGAACATCCGGTCGAGCATCGACCCGGAATTTACCGGCCGGGATTGGCGGCCGCTTCTGCCCGGTGATCCCATCCCGAAAAAGCTGCCGGATCCAGGGCGAGAAAAGGATGTCTCGGACATCATGTACCCGTCGCTCAAAGACCAACTCTGGCCGCGGGACGCCGAAACCTTTGACGGCCAAATCGTCCGTATCGGCGATCGGCTGCACAGCCCGATGGTGATAAGTCTGCCGCCCCAAACACCGCGCCCCTTCAACGGGCTGTTCAAGACACTGCTGGGAAAGCGCATGCCCTGGCGAATCTCTTTTTTAATCACAGGGGCGGGTCTTTCCCTGACACACTGGAAACGGGCCTTTACCGCCATTTTAAATTTCGGATCCAGCAACAAGATGTTTAATACCGCGGTAAAGGAGCTGGAGCAGTACCACCTTGACGGCGGTTGCCCGGTGGGCTTCCGGGTTTGCGCGGATACATGGATAAGCGCGTATTCTGAAAACGCCAAGGAGAAGCTGTCTGCAAGAAGAAGCGAGCTGGCCAGCGCGATCCAATCCTGGGGCACATGCGATACCCGAGAAGTCGTAGGCGATCCAATACTGGGCGTGTCGGCCACGGTCCCGGCCCTGATGCCTTCCTCTCCGGCTCCGGCCGCGACTGCGCCGATCGGAGAGGCGCTGCACATGCTACCTCAAGCCCGCCCCGCGCTTCCGTGGCGAGAGGGGAGCATCCTGCTGCGCAGCCCGGACGGGAAGGTGCTGCCTTATCACCCCATGTCATCGAAGCAGCAGGCCTGGGTGGACCTGGGCGTTGCCCCGATGGGCGGCGGGAAATCCGTGTGGCTCAACACGCTGAACCTGGGCTTTGTCCTGCAGCCGGGCCTGTCCCGACTGCCCTGGCTGTCGATCATCGACGTGGGGCTGTCTTCCTCCGGGCTCATCATGCTCCTGAAGGCAGCCCTGCCGGCAGACCAGCAGTATCTGGCCGAGTTTTACCGACTGCGCATGGACGAGCAGCACTCGATCAACCCCTTTGACCTGCCGCTTGGCTTCCAGTACCCGGTGCAGCACCATTTTCAGTTTTTAATCAACCTGGTTTCGCTTTTCTGCACGCCGTTGGACCAGACGGCCCCGCCCGAAGGGATAGCCGGGATCGCACGGCAAACCGTGCATCTGGCCTATGACGAACTCTCACAGAAAAAGCGGCCCCGGAAATACAACCGACTGCAGGAGCCTGAGGTACAGGCGGCGGTTGAGGCAACGGGCATGCACATTGACAAGGCCACGAGCTGGTACGAGGTGCGCGATTATCTTTTCGACCACGGATATATCTACGAGGCCTCTCGGGCCCAGAACCACGCGGTCCCCCTGTTGGCCGATGTCGCGGCCAAATCCCGTGATGACTCCGTGCGGCGGGTATATACGGCCAACGTGGCGGGCGAGTCCATCACGGACTATTTCTGGCGGTGCTGCAACGAGGCCATCGACGCCTACCCGATCCTGAAAAACCCGACGAAGTTCAACATCGGCGCGGCCAAAATCATCAGCCTCGATCTCGACGAAGTAGCTCCTCGGGGCGGCCCGCAGGCTGACCGTCAATCCGGGATTATGTATATGCTGGCTCGCCATGTCGTGGGCGGACACATGTTTCTAATGCCCGAGGACGCAGCCTACGCGGACCAGAAGTTCAGGGAGTACCAGGCCAGCCGGATCGAGGAGATCAAGCAGGATCCAAAAAGGATCTGCTACGATGAGGTGCATCGCGTGATGGGCAACCAGAGCGTGGCTAACCAGCTTACCCGGGACCTGGAGGTCTCCATCCGGGAATCCCGTAAATGGAGCCTCTCAATCGGGCTCTACACTCAGTCGATCGAAGACATGCCCAGCGTTATCACCGATGAGCTGGCCACCTGTATTTTCATCCTGGGCGGAGGTTTTCCCAAGGCGGTAAACGCCACGGCCGAGCGCCTGGGGTTAAACGAGGCCTCCCGCAATGCCATCTTAAACATTTCCAAGCCGGACAAGCGGGGCGCGAACATGCTGGCGGTCTTCAAGACGGCCAGCGGCACGGCTTCCCAGCTCGTGACAAATTCCGTCGGGCTGCAGGCGCTCTGGGCATTTTCCACCACGACCGAGGACCGGGCAGTCCGTGACGGACTCGTGAAACGCTTCAGGGACATCAAAAAGATCCTGGCCACCCTGGCCAAGCTGTATCCCGGCGGGATCAAGCCCGAGGTGGAAAAGCGTCGGCAGGAGGCAGAGGCCCGCGGCCTGGAGGAGGACGGCTCCGACATCGTGGACAAGCTCATCGAAGAGATCGCAACCAAGCTAAGGTGATTTCCGGCAACAACCCGAACCGTAAGGAGAGAGGCGAGCATGGCAGAATTCTCAGAAAAAAAAGCAAGAGAGCAGGTCCACAAGGGAGCCAAGAACATCAACACCGAAGACATGGAGAATGTCCTCGGTAAAAAGGAAAAGCTGAAGAAAAAATTCCTAAACAGCAGCGCCTTAAAGGGATTTTTCGAAGATGTAAAGATGCTGATGGCCCTGATTTCCAATTTTGTCAACGGCAGATACCGGGAAATCCCGTACTGGAGCATTGCAGCGATCACGGCAGCCTTGCTTTATGTGTTAAACCCCGTTGACCTGATACCCGATTTTATCCCCGGCATCGGGCTGGTGGACGACGCGGCGGTTGTAGCGGCCTGCCTGGCGATGGTGGAAAAGGACTTCAACAAGTACAAGGAGTGGAAGGTCCAGCATGCCTAAAACCTGGAAGAAGAAGACCCTTTTCGGAAAGTCGCTCGAAGATATTATAGACGACCTCAAGTTTTGGTCCGGGCCTATTGCGGTAATCGCTTTTATCTTTCTCATGAAATGGCTTTTTGAATGAAACCGTTTTCCGCAACCTGCACAAAAACCATGAAAGCAGGTGACGCCGTGGCCTTCCAGCGCGGCGTCACCTACACCTGGCGTTGGCCGACCGACCAGGAGGAAGAGGGTTTCGACTGCGAATACGTCTTCCGCAGCGACCTGTCTGACCGGCACTATATGACCCATGGAGACGTAGAGGAATATTTTTGAGAAACGATTTTCCGGCCAAATTTCAACGAAACCGGCTGACCCTGCCCTACCCTGCGCCGAAAACCGAGATCGTCCAGCACAGAGCAAGCCAGCGGCCCGCACAGCGATTTCTATCCTCTTTTTGTGCCCGATTCCGAGGGGTGGTTTGCCCCTTTTTGTCGAACCCGCCTTTCCGGGTCGCCTACCGAGACACATATATCTCCGGAATCATGGCAAATAACTGTCATTTTAGGGCCGGGTGCGCATAGGCCATAGAAGGGGAAATCAAAAGACAGGAGGAGTGTATGTTTTTCAGGCGAAAAAAAGTTTCCAAGAGAAAAAGAGCCGCCGATGCCTTCAGCAAAGGCATCGGAATGGAAGCTCACAAGGCGGCCTGGTCCATCATCCGGTCGCCCGTGGACATGGCCCGCCAGAGGCGGGAAACGGGCGAGGACCCAAGTGATCTAAAGCGGCTGAGTTTTAACGAGTTGCTGGAGCACTGGGAAATTCCGCGTGAAAAGATCCCGCGCCTGAAGCGAACGCTTATAGCAGAGATGGCCGCATACTGCGTTCTGGCCTGCGTGGGAGTTTCAGCCCTCATATACGGGATCGCGAATCCGGACTATGGAATAGCCGGCACTCTACTCGGGGTCCTTTTTGGTCTCGTGGCTTCCATGCAGTTCCTACTGCGACACCATTGGTACTCCATTCTTGCCAATGAGAAATATTTTACATTCCGTGACTACATCATGCGGAAGGAAAGGAGATAGCCTATGCCCAGCGGCGATTCGTCGGGACAGTCCGGTCAGATTTCGGACCTGATCGGAAACGGTCCGGGCCCGGGAGGCGGCGACAAAGCCTCGGAAATGATAAGCGAAATTTTTGGCGCTCAATGGTGGGAGGTTCTCTGGTCCGGCAAGGAAGTGCAGGGCGATCCCAGCCTGGTCATGCCGATTCTGCAGATTTTCAATGTCGCAGTGATTATGGCGGTCACGCTGATCTTGCTTTACGTCGTCGCGCATGCCTTTATCGGCAGCGCACACGAAGGAACGCCGCTGGGCCGCAGACTGCATTCGATCTGGGTCCCGGTACGATCCGTGCTGTCGATCTCCCTTGTCACCCCGCTGCCCTGGGAATCTTGTCTGAATTTCATACAGGGAATCATCCTGGTATTCATCGGTTTTTCCATCCAACTGGCCAACATGGCCACGACCGCGGGCGTAAATTACTTGGTGGAAAACCAGGGCCAGGTGGTCGCCTCTCCGCCCACAGACCTGAAAGACGCGGGGATTTCCGTGGCACAGGTCGCGATGCAAAACTATTTGATCCAGTACCATCAGTATTACTTCCAGGAAAATGACGACTTGGTGCGGGGCTATGATAAGCATATCAAGCCGCCCAGAGACGGCATTCTGGGTATTGGGGCTCGGGATTATACGATGTTCAATTACATTTTCCGCAACCCGGAACCGTACAGCGAGGATGTAATGGGCGGAATTACGATCAAGTGCGCCGATGCCGACTCGAATCTGTGTCAGGCCAGACAATCAGCCGTGGAAACGCTGCTCAAGGAAAGCGAAACCATCGCGCATGAAAAAGTCCAGCAGCTCTACGGCATGGACCACGACCTGCCTCCGCCGCAGGTCGTGGTCGGATACATTGACCATTATGGCACAACACTTCTTGACGCGATCAAGGAACGCATCAGCCAAGACAATCCGGAGCTTCAGCAGGAACTCGAAGAGTTTGGCGAAGCCATAAAGACCCAGGGCTTTGCGATGCTTGGCAGCTACTATCTGGCGATGAGCCGTTTTAGCACTGCGCTGCAAGACCAGGTAAGCAGCAAGGTAAGCGTGACGCAATACGACTCGAAGCTGCTGGTGTCACAATCGGTGCTGCGGTTCAATCAGATCGACGTGTCTTTAAACAGCATGGATTCATACTGTCGGAAGCTTGAATACAGTAAGAATGTCGCCGAGATGGGCCACGGCAGCATAACCAAAGCCGAAAGCGAAGACGGCCTTTGGACAGCCGTTGGCGCGTATTTGAGCAAACCTTTTGTCAGTGCGGTAGATAAATTCATTGGCAACATTTCAAATAGTGAGCCGATAGCGTGTCTGTCGGCGACGGGCCGGCACCTGATAAACGGATCACAGGCGGCCCTTGCCGGCATGGTCGGGATGTATGCCGTCGGCGCTGCCGGAAGCACGGCGCTTGGCAAACTTCCTCTGGTCGGTGCGCTTGGTGACGCCGCTAAATCGGTCATTAACGGAACAGCGGGCACATTAACCGCAGCCGTGGCCCTTGCCTTGCTTGCGCCGGTATTTTTGCTCGGTCTGACCCTGGCCTATTATTTACCCGCGGTCCCCTTCCTTGTTTGGACCGTAGCCTTGATCGGGTGGATTATAATGGTTCTTGAGGCAATGGTGGCGGGCCCGGTCTGGGCTGCCATGCACGCCAGCCCGGATGGTGAAGGTATCGCCGGGGACCGGGGTTCCCAGGGGTATCTGCTGTTTCTGCAAATCCTGCTACGACCCGTTCTTATGGTGATCGGCTTTTTCTTCGCACTGCTGATGATCCATGTGATCGGCCATGTTGGCGGGATGTTCACCGTATTCTTTCACGGCCTGGCGGCCGAGGAGGCAGTTGTGGGCCCGATCACGGCAGCAGCCGGAATTTTTATCGGCTCAATTCTCATGGTGGTCCTGGTCCATAAGTCCTTTCACCTGATCTTCGTGTTGCCAGAGCATCTCAACGATTGGTTCGGCAACCAGCATGCTTCCCAAATGGGTGAATCCAGCGACATGCACGAATCCAAGCGCACGCTGGTGGGTGGCATCGCGGCTCATAGTTCACGAAGCATGGGCAACGCAGGGTATCAAGCCGAAGGAAGTTTAAAGGCAGGACAGGCAGGACGAGAAGGAAGTTTAAAGGCAGGACAGGCAGGACAGGCAGGACGAGAAGGATCGGAGGCTCTTTCAGGAGGACAGGCCGAGGATCTGCAGCCCGGCGAGAGTGGGCAGGGACAAGACGATTAAAGCAGAACGGTGGCTGCCCCGGAAGGAGCCGGGGCAGCTACTTTTTCATAAACCGTTTCTGGGTTGCATCAAGATCGAACTTCTCCTCTTTAGCCGCCTCTCGAACATGCTT
>JAIPES010000093.1 GCA_021737045.1 Desulfobacteraceae bacterium
GATCACAACGCGGACATTCCCAATACTGGTGTGGTGCCGGTCGGCCCGGACCTCTGATTTTGTGGATTGGCTAGGAAACGGGTTTGTTTGCCGGATTGCTTTGCTTTTGTTCGGTATTTGTGGATCCGGATCTCTTTTTCTTGTAGCAGGTCCGGTCTGATCGCACAAAAGCGCAGAGATTCGGGTTGTTGTACTCCTTGCAGTTTAACGGATTATACAATGGGCATTCCGGATGAGCCTGTGTCATATACTTTCCATGGCCTTTTTTAATGAGCGTTTTTCTTGATATATAACATAAATGAATGCAGTTCACAAGGCCTGATTTCTGTCCCGGAAGGCAACGCAATGGGATTTGCGCGCAGTCTCCGGAGAATCCCTTTGACAATCCAAAGACATAATGCCATAATACAAAAATTTATCCTAAAATGAGCGTTTCAAATTTTTACATGGATTAATATTTTGAATTTTTTTTTGAAACCCTCCGGGATTTTCAATTTAGGTTTATTTGTGGCAGCAGGGATGCTGCTTGATCACATGCACAAAGGGCACAAGGTCTTTGTAACCGCATATTGTTGTGGGTTGGGTGTGGGGTACCGTGTGCTGTGGGGCGGTAAATGAGATTTTTTCAAACACCTCCGCATGACTGAACAAAATCCCAAACAAGCTCTTTTGGAAGCCAGTCGATCGGTGTGCGAACTGCTGGAGCGGGCTGAGCGCGAGATTCCCGGTGCATCCGGGGATCTTTTTTCAGAATGGCACCGCTCATGCCGGCGCTGCGAGCAGCGCCTCGATGATGACCTGCTTCGCATGGGCGTTGTCGGCACGATCAAGTCCGGCAAGAGCACTTTTATCAATGCATTGCTGGGCGGAGATTACCTGAAGCGGGGCGCCGGGGTGATCACTTCGATCGTGACCAAGGTCCGCCGGTCTGATTCTCTTCGGGCAGTGCTTACCTTTAAGTCGTGGGAGGAAATCAACCAGGAAATCCGGCAGGCTCTGAGCCTGTTTTCCTCCGGCAGATGGCGAAGTTCGGACGAGCCGTTTGATCTTCGGCGCGATGCGGACCGGCAGGAGCTGTCCCGGGCACTGGAAAGCCTGGAATCCAAGTATTTGATGAGCCGTGATGCGCGCAGCGTCAGCGCGGTCCTGCTCAGCGCCTGCCTGAAAGGCTATCCCCATGTAAAGGATCTAGTCTCCGAGGACACGGAAACCGTGACGTATTCGGGCCAGCGATTTTACGAGCACCAGGGATTTGCCGGCAGCGAAGATCTGTCGGTTTTCTTAAAGGATCTGCACCTGGAAATCGATTCCAACGATTCGGCCGGAAATATCGAAATTGCCGATTGCCAGGGCAGCGATTCGCCCAATCCGCTGCACCTTGCTATGATCCAGGATTACCTGCGCACATCGGATCTGATCATATACGTGATCAGTAGCCGTACGGGCATCCGCCAGGCGGACATTAACTTCATGTCCATGATAAAGCAGATCGGGGGAATGGGCAACGTATTGTTCGTAGTGAACTCCGATTTCAATGAACATGAAGACCGTGTGGATCTGGAGCGGGTGGTGGGAAAAATCCGGGAGGATCTTTCCCTGATGACCGATTCCCCGTCGGTATACACGTTTTCCTGTCTTTATGCGCTCTTTCAATCCAGGCGCCAATGGCTGACAGAAAAGGACGCAGCGCGTCTTTCCCAGTGGGAAAGCGAAAACTCTCTGGCCGCGTTTTCAGAAGCGGAAAAGAATCGTTTTGAATCCGATTTCCGGCACATGATCACCGAGCAGCGCTACAGCATTCTGCTTCGAAATCAGCTCCAGCGTCTGCGAACCACGGCCGCGGACTTCCACAACTGGCTGACGCTGAATCGGGAGATATTTTCCGCTGATGCAGACGGTGCCGGCACGCTTATGAAGCGAATCAAACAGCAGCAAAAAAAGACCGAGAAGATCCGTTCCATGGTCAACAGCACGCTGGCCGGGGCGTCCCAGCAGCTTAAAAAGGAGATCAAGGGGTCTGCGGATCGGTTTTTCGATATTCGTCACGGGGAAATCGTCCCGGGAACTCTGGATTTTATCGCCGGCTACAACATCGCCTATGATCAATACCGGCAGCAACTTGCGGAAAACGGGTTCGCCGATACCCTGTTTGCGGTTTTTCAGAATTTCAAGGAACAACTGGACCGCTACATGGCCGAAACTGTCAATCCCCGCCTTTTCCGGTTTGCCCGGGAAAGCGAATCCTATATCCAGGGGTATTTCGAATCCGTTACCCGCCCCTATGAAACCATGGTGCGCGAAACCCTCGGGGAATTCCAGGGCCAGGCCGGGAACGCGGATAACGGGGCGCAAGACCGCCCAAACAACCCGGAAGAAGCCGAAGGTCCCCCGATTTCCATGGATGCGGTAAAAAAAAACCATGCCATTGACCTGCCGGATGCCGCCACTACCCTTGCCTACAGCAGCGGCCTGAAGACCGAGGCTTTTATGAAGCTCGGATATTACCGGTTTGTCCAGACAATGAAACGGCTGGCAAAGCGCGGCCAGGGCGGCAGTCATGCAGATATCTCTGCGCTGAAAAGCGGGGTGGCGAAAATGAAGCGGGAAACAGAGGCCACCATCGTGTTTCATTTTAAAAATTACCGGGAAAACCTGAAATTCCAGTATTTGTTCCGATTGATCGACTCCACCGCCCAGGAGTTAAATCAGTGGCTGGTCAACCGGTTTCAGACTTACAGCACTGATCTGAACCGGATCCGGGAGATGACCAATAAGGACCAGGCAGACAAGGAACAGGCGCTGACCTGCATTGACGAAATCCTGACGGCACTCGGAAAACTTGATGCGCAACTGGGCAGTCTGCAGCACGATCTTCCCCAGGGCGGGAAATAGATTCAGGTGTCGGCAGCAGCGCCGTCGGCAAATGGTGAGGAGGTGAAAATGGGAAAAAAACGGGCACGCGTGGTGGCAGTGGCCAATGAAAAGGGCGGCGTGGGCAAGACCGCGATGGCGATCAACCTGGCAGCGGCGTTGGCAAAGATGGGAAAGCGGGTTCTGCTGGTGGACATGGATCCGCAGCATAATGCCGGAAGCGGCCTGGGCGTTGAAGTGGATGAAGACGCGGTCAACGCCTATGATCTGATGACGGATCCGGAAAACTATACATTCGCGGATGCGGTTTGCCATACCCGGTGGGAAGGTCTGGATCTGATCGCATCGCATATTGATCTGTCCGGGGCCGAAGTGGAGCTTGTCGATCAGGCAGGCCGGGAAAACCGCCTTAAGAGGGCAATGCACGGCGCCGCGGAAAATTATGATGTCATCATGATGGATACCCCGCCGAGCCTTTCCCTGCTGACCATCAACGTGTTTGCCGCCTGCCGGGAAGTGCTGGTGCCCTGCCAGACCGAGCCTTATGCGTTTCGCGCCCTGGAAGACCTGTTTGACACGGTGGCATCTGTCCGGGAGGAGATTAATCCGGATATCCGGGTTTCCGGCCTGGTTCCTACCTTTTATGACCGCCGGACCCGGGTGAGTCAAATGATCCTGGAACGTCTGCAAAACGATGCCCGCTACCGGGACTTGGTATATGATACCGCCATCCGCACCAATACCACCATCGCCGCAAGCAGCGAGGCTGGCAAGCCGGTGGTTTTCTACCGCACCACAAGCAACGGGGCCCGTGATTTCACCGCCCTGGCAGAAGAGTTTCTTCGAAAATCGTCATCTCAGTGGGTGGAAACCTGAGCAGGCTTAATCCAGTCCGAGATGGTCCAGCGCCTTTTGATAGACCGCCTCGCACGTGTCAAAGGAAAAACCCCGTCGCCTGAGGTGTTCGTAGATTTTTTTTTTCAGATCAAAGGGCTCAAGGTTTTTCCATTGCGTCAGCTTTGGGACCACGGCCCGCCATGCAGGCCCGGCTTCCTGGAAGTCAGCCAGCATCCGGTCAATGATCGCCCCTTTGACGCCTTTCTGGAAAAGCTCGTGGCGAAGGGCGAATTCCCCCCGGGGACGGTGTCGGCACCGGCTTTCAATCCAGGCGCGGGCAAATTGTGCATCATCAATGTATTTGAATTCTTCCAGTTTTTTAAGCGTGTCCGCGATAATTGTCCCGGCAAATCCCTTTTTCTCCAGGAAACCGCGGACTTCCTCGCGGCTGCGAGGCCGGAATTTCAGGTAGTGCATGGCCCGGGACAGGGCATGCTCCCGTTGGTCTTCTGTTCTTAGGCGTTCAATCTCATCTGCCTCCAGGTAGCCGCCAACCGGCAAGGAGACAGCCAGCCGCTCTGAGACGGAAAACGCATACACCTCGTCAATAAATACGTTGTACCGTTTTTTGTTACGTTTTTGGGGGGTAATGGCGGTGATCCGGCCGTTCATGACTGCTTTTGGGAAGGGGAATCCGCGGTATCAGCCGCTTCGGGATTTTCGGATTCAGGTTCCGGCGGGGCCGCCTCGTCCCGGATGGGCCTGGAAAGGCCGTCAAACACGGACTGGTCGGGTTTGATTCCGGCCAGTTCGTTTAATGCCTTTCGTACTTCCCGGGCGCCTTCGGTATAGATCCGGTGGACCCGGTTGTGTTCGTTTTTAACCGTTCTGAGGGGAAAGCGGCCCCCGGTTTTTTCAAGGTACCGGAGAACCACCGGGCTGATGACCTGCCAGGTATCCCTGTGGGTCTGGGTCTCCAAGGGGATAATCCGGTTGATGTTTTTGAGGGTCCTGTGGTGGAACAGCCGGACAAAGAAACGCATTGGGCCCACGTTCCATAGGAATAAAAACAGCAGCAGCGCCCCGATACCCCCTGAAACGGTAATCGGGTCGGTAAACCCGCCGGAAATCCCGACTGACATCTCGGCCAGAACCGCGGCACCGCCGCAAACCAGTCCAAGCAGCCCGCCGATCAATCCCAGCTTGATGCGAAAATCCCGGAGCCGAGTCCGGTAAGCGACTATTGCCTCAAGAAGCTGATCCAGGCGTTCGGAGTGGGTTTCAATAAATGAGGCAAGGTTGTCCAGCCTCCGGCGCGGGGCGTCCAGGATGCCTTCCTTGAGCTTTCTGCGCTGGTTTTGCAGAAGGTAGAGAAACCCATCAGACTGGAAGGATTCGACGTCGCCGGCTGCACGGGATGAATAGGTAAGGTGAATCGGGGGAATGTCTTTTCTCCCGGTAATCTGGGAAAGATTCCAGCAGAGCGTGCCATACACCTGGAGCAGGTCGCTTAATGATGCGCATTCATCAATGCGGTTTAGCACGAAAAGCACCCGGTCCTCAAATGTGCGGGCCGTGATGGTCTCCCGGAGACTGGTATGGGCTTCTCTGACCGTGCCGGCCTTGTGCGGATCAAAGAATACCAGGACCAGGTCGGCCAGTTGGGCCATATCCCCGATCACGTCCTGGTAGTCGTATCCCCGGTCCCGCTCAGTGATAGAATCAAGCATGCCCGGGGTATCGATTAGAGCCAGGTTGCGCAGAAACGGGGAGTTGACTTTCTTGAGCCGAAAGTGCGAGGCGAATCGGTGTCCGTGCTTTTTTAAAATTTCAAAAGGGTAATCCGGGTCGTTTAACAGGAACTTTCCGTCCCTTTCTTCCGTGATACGGACGGGCTCGGCCTCTCCGGTATCCTCGTCATATGTGAGGATGGTAAATGAGTCGTCGGTCGGGGCCTGTCCCACGGCCTGAATGTCAGCCCCCAGAAATTCATTGATCAGGGTGGATTTGCCCGAGGAATAGTTTCCCACGACCAGTACCAGGGGACGCCACTTGATGGTACTTTCCAGGGCCACATCGGCATATCCGTACTTCAGCCCCACCGGGGAAAGGTATTCCCTGACCATTTCCACCATTTCAAGGCGCAGCGAGTTGATGTAATTTTCCCGGTACATTTCTTGTCCTGTCATCGTGGGTAACAGAGATAGCGCGCCGTTTTTCCGGGCGCCCGGACCTTGATCCCGCGAACAGCTCAGTTATACCTATCAGCAAAACGCAGTCGGGTCAAGTTTATGCGGCAACCCGGGCAGATTTAAAGTGCTTGAAAATTGAAGGCTTTGCGGGTAATGTGGGAAAAAATTTTCTTGCTTGAGGCTTTTGCGCGATGTTTTACGAAATATCCCGAAAACACATGGTTTTCCTCATCCGGTTGCTGGTGATTATTGTCACTGCCTATGTGATCATTTTCACGCCCGCCGGAGAGGTTAACAAGTTCCAGGGATATGCGTTTATCGCGTTTTACCTGTTTACCAATCTGATCATGGTCTACATGCCGGACCGGTATTTTGAAGAGGGGCAGATTTTTTATTTTTTCGTGTTTTTTGACACCCTGCTCATTGTCGGGGGGATTTATGTGGCCGGCTTGGAGGGCACGGACCTCTACTTGGCCTATTTTCTGATTCTTTGTTTGGCAAGCCTTAGCGCGCAATTCCGGTACCTGATGATCAGTGTCATGGTGTTTATCGGCCTGTACGGCTGGTTTTTATATAAAAACGGCTACCTTGCCGGCGATATGGCGGTTTCCTATCTGCTGCGACTGCCGTTTATCCTTGTCATTGCCATGTTTTACGGCTTTATTGTCACAACGATGCTTCGTGACCGTGAGCGTCGCTATCAAGAAACTCAGGAACGCTACTGGCAGTTGTTTCAATCCTCGGATGTCTTTGTATACAACGTGGGCCTGTTCGGCGAATACCTGTCTGCAAATCCCAAGCTTTATGAGGCCTACGGGTTTGACGATGAAGTTTCCATGCTGGGGCTGTCGTTTTCCCGGTTTCATGACCCCGAGGAAACAGAAAAATTTCAGTCCCGGGTGGATAACGTGTTTGAGCAAGGCCGGCCGGTGCAGTACGAGTCCTATGATTCCTATGTGCAGCAGTGGCTTTCTCATACATTGAGCCCGATTTTTGATCAGTCCCAGCGCAATGTTTTTGCAGTTGCGGTGGTTTCCAAGGACATCACGGAGCGGGTTCAAAAGGAGGAGGAACTGAAAAAGGCTTATGAGAAACTGCGTGAAACAAGGGATCAGTTGATTCAAAAGGACAAGATGGCCGCCCTGGGCCGTCTGGCCTCGGGAGTGGCCCACGAGATTCGAAATCCCCTGGAAATTATCTCCATGGGAGTGGATTACCTGGAAAACTCGCTGCCTGTAGACAATCCGGATGCCGCCCGCTCCATCGAGAAGATCAACAGCGCCATCGACCGGGCCAATGTCATTATCAATGATGTGCTCAAATTTTCCCGCAAATCCGAGTCCGTGATCGAGCCGGTGGATATCCGGACCCTGGTGGAGGAAACCCTTTCCATGGCCGATCACCACATTCGAAAATCCGGCGTGCAGGTGGAGCAGCAATGCCCTGACACTCCTGTTCGGGTGGCAGGAAACCGCAATTTGCTCAGCCAGGTGCTGCTCAACTTGATTAACAATGCAGCGGATGCCATGGCCGATGCAAGCTCCCGGCAACTGAAGGTCCGGGTATATACGCGCAAGGTCACCGATGTGGGATATAGAACCGGATACCGCCGGGCCGATTATTTCAGGATGGGAGAGGAGATGGTGGTTGTGGAAATAGCGGATACCGGCCAGGGAATTGACGAAAACGACCTGCCCAAGATTTTTGAACCCTTTTTCACCACCAAGGAAACCGGCCAGGGCACCGGTCTCGGGCTGAGTCTGGCGCATATGATCATGGACCGCATGTTGGGCACCATTGATGTGAGCAGCCAGCCCGGGGCAGGTACGACGTTTTACGTGAAGCTGCAGCCGGAAACGAAAATTCAAATGATCAAAGAGGCCGAATATGACGGACTTCAAAAAGAAGGTGCTGGTCATTGACGACGAGGAGGATTTCTGCTTTTTTGTTCGGGAAAACCTGACGAATTCCGGCAGATTCGACGTAGTGATCGCCACCAACGGCTCGCGGGGCATTAAGCTGGCCGAAACCGAGGCGCCGGATATCATTTTGCTAGATATGGTGATGCCGGATATGGGGGGCGAGGAAATCCTGGAAAAACTGCGGGAAAACCATCGGAGCGCCGAAATTCCGGTGGTGTTTCTAACCGCCCTGGCAACCCGGCAGGACACCGGCAGCGAGACCTTTAAAAAGATCGGGGACTCGTATTTTATTGCCAAGCCGGTGCGAACACGCGAATTGATCCGTGCCATTGATTATTTCCTGGGTACAAACGCATAATGCCCGCCCTGAGTATGCCTGTTTACAGCAGATATCTTATCTTTATGCGGCCCTGCATTGTTTTTTTTGTATTGCTGATTGGTGCCTCCGGTCTGCAGGCGGAAATGGTCACCGATCATGCCGGCAGGCGGGTTGATGTGCCGGAGCAACCTCGCCGGGTGGTGAGTCTGGCACCCAGCATCACGGAGATGGTTTTTGCAGTGAACCGGGGCGATCGGCTGGTCGGGGTGACCGAATACAGCAATTTTCCGGAAGCCGCCCGGGAGATTCCCTCCGTGGGCTCATATGTGTACCTGGACCTGGAAAAAATCTTTTCCCTGAACCCCGACCTGTGCATTGCCATCAAGGATGGCAATCCCATCGGGGTGATCCGGCGTTTGCAGGAGCTCAATATCCCAGTGTTTGCCGTCAATCCCCGGGATCTGGAATCCGTGAAGACTGCGCTGTCCGATATCGGTGTACTGCTCGGGGCGCAGGAAAAAGCCGATGAAGTGGTGGCAGACATGAAAACCCGGATAAACCGGGTCCGGCAAAAAGTGGACGACGTCTCCCGCCGCCCCGGTGTCTTTTTCCAGATCGGGGTTTCTCCCATTGTTTCAGCTGGGACCAACACCTTTATCCATGAATTAATCGTCGAGGCAGGCGGGCGGAACCTGGCCGCCGACAATACCGGGTATCCGCGCTATACCACGGAGGAGATCCTGGCCCTGGCCCCGGAGATTATCGTCGTAACATCCATGGCCCGGGCGCAGATATTTGACAAGGTCCTGAAAAAGTGGCAAAAGTGGCAGGATCTGCCAGCCGTGGCCCATGATCGCATTTACCTGGTCAACTCGGACCTGGTGGACCGTCCTTCACCGCGGCTGGTCAAGGGGCTTGAAAAACTGGCCCGGCTGATACATCCGGAACTGTTTGAAACGAATTCAGAAAACAACTGATATGACCGGTGTATTCAAAAATATCGTCGCTGTTTCCGGCGCGCTGGTTGCGCTGCTGGCAATATCCATATTCCTGGGCCTGAGCATGGGCTCATCCGGAGCCGGGTTTTCCACAATGGCACAGGCTGTACGCGAGGCTTTTCACAGCGGGAGCATGATGCATGATATTATCTGGAAAATCCGTTTTCCCCGGGTGATCCTGGCCGCCCTGGTCGGGGCCACGTTGTCTTTGGGCGGGCTGGTATTCCAGGCGCTTTTGCGCAATCCGCTTGCCGAGCCTTATATTCTGGGCATTTCCGGAGGATCAGCCATTGGCGCCATCATCGGGATACTGCTCGGCCTGGCGCGATTCCCCGGGGTAGGCATCCTGGCGTTTATCGGGGGCATGGCCACATTGTTTCTGGTGCTGGGTATTGCCGCCGGCCGGACCGTGGCCAAAAAGGAGTCCCTGCTGCTGGCCGGGGTCATGGTCAACGCATTTTGCTCTGCGGTGATCATGTTTTTGATATCCCTGTCCAGGGACGCCAGGCTGCACAACATCATGTTCTGGCTCATGGGCGATCTTTCCTCTGCCAGCGCCGCCGAGGTGATGGCGCTGGGGTTCATGGTGCTGCCGTGTTTCGTCCTGGTCTTCTGGATGTCTCACCGGATGAACCTGCTGCTCATGGGTGGGGAAATGGCCCAGTCCATGGGTGTCAATGTCCGCCTGGTCACCCTGACCCTGCTGGTGATCACCTCGTTTATGACCAGTGCCACTGTGGCCCAGTGCGGGCTGATCGCCTTTGTGGGGCTGGTGATTCCCCATCTGCTGCGGTTGCTAATAGGCTCGGATCACCGGGTGCTGGTGCCGGCCTGCATTTTCGGCGGTGGCGCCTACCTGGTAATCTGTGATCTTCTGGCAAGAACCCTGCCCCGGCAGGGGGAGATGCCGGCCGGCGTGATTACCGCCATGGTGGGCGCGCCGGTATTTATTTTCCTGCTCAGAAGAAGGGGCGGTTGATGACAAGGGCGATCGAAGTCAAGGGCGTTTGTGCCTCCTACGGGGAGCAGTCGGTGCTTGATGCGCTTTCTTTCGCCGTGGACAAGGGGGAATGCTTTATCGTAATCGGTCCCAACGGTTCGGGCAAAACCACCCTGATGAAACTGGCAACCGGCATACACCGGCCGGATGCAGGAGAGGTTTTTATCGGCGGAAATCCGATCCGGGGCTATGGCAGAAAAGCCCTTGCCCGCAAGATGGCCTTTGTCC
>JAIPES010000094.1 GCA_021737045.1 Desulfobacteraceae bacterium
TTCAAAGTACCTTAAAAAAAGTGCCTGTTAATGCCTGGTCCTATCATTTTCGCATGATGCCGGCCGGGTGGCGGTTTGCCCCCTGCTGACCCCTTACGCGCCCAATGCGACTCGCAACCCCCCCCCGGGCCGGCATCATGGCCGACTGTGTGCAAAGTTTCACACCAAAGGGGTCCGGAGTAACACCTCTAAGTCTTCGAAGTAACTTCAGGAAAAGTTACTGCATAGCTCGGTCCCGGCCGCAGGGCTTTGACAAATATCGGATGCGGTTAAAAGTTTTTTACAGGGCTGTCAGCACTTTTGGATGGCAAATTTGTTTATCATGCGCATTATTATGCTATAAGAAAAGGTATCAGGGCAGAAGTGCAGTTCTGAACCTGCAACAGCATTTGCCGGATTCAGGGGTTTGCAGAATGATTGAAAATACATTCTGTCACATCAATGGCGTGGGAAAAAAAACCGAGGCCCGGCTGTGGTGTGCCGGTATCCGCGCCTGGGGTGATGTCTCTGCAGCCCAAGATCTGCCTGTAGGGCCGTCAGCAGCCGCATGGATCCGAAGTGAACTGGCGGCCTCTGAAAAATCCCTGCAGGAGCGCCGGGTAGGTTATTTCTCCCGCCGCCTGCCCCCGGATCAACAGTGGCGCCTGTTCGGGACTTTCCGCACCAGAGCCGCTTATCTTGATATTGAAACCACCGGCCTGTGCCGGGAGTCCAACCGGATTACCACCATTGCCCTTTATGACGGCACCCATATCCGCTGCTATGTAAACGGGCAAAACCTGCACGACTTTCCCGGCGATATTTCCCGTTATGATCTGCTGGTGACCTATAACGGCAAAAGCTTTGACATCCCTTTTATCGAACGCTTTTTCAATATCCGCCTGTCCCAGGCCCATATCGACCTGCGGCATCTGCTTGCAGGCCTGGGGTTCAAGGGCGGGCTCAAGGGGTGTGAGAAGCAGATGGGCATTGACCGCAAGGAACTCGACGGTATCGACGGATATCTGGCGGTGCTGTTGTGGCGGGAATATGAGAAAACCGGCAGTTTGCCTGCGCTTGAAACCCTTATGGCTTATAATGCAGAAGATACGGTGAACCTGGAGTATCTGATGTATACAGCCTACAATCTCAAGGTCAACCAGACACCCTTTGCACAAACCATGGCCCTTGCCCGGCCGGATCGGCCCGGAATTCCCTTTGCACCGCATTCAGGGCTTGTGCACAGGATTATGGAAAAATCGTTTCCCCATGGGGCTCATCCCCGAAGGAGAACTGATGAGCCGGGATCCTGAAAATACAAAAGAACGCGAGGTCAGCTGCCCTGGTGCGGATTTGCGCGGATTCGCGCCTGACAGCAGGAAAGGCGATGAATCCGGCCAGCTGTTGGAAGCCATTTTTGCCAATACGCATTTCATGGTGGCACACATGGATACCAACTTTTGTTTTATCCGTGTTAACCATGCCTATGCAAAACCCGATGGCAAAGGGCCGGATGACTATAAAGGCAGGAATCATTTTGACCTGTATCCAAACGCGGAAAACCAGGCGATTTTCCAAAAGGTGGTGGATTCCGGGCAGCCCTATTACGCCCTTGAAAAGCCGTTTGAATATTGCCAAAACCCGGAACGGGGCGTGAGCTACTGGGACTGGAGTCTTAATCCGGTAAAGGCGGCAGATGGCCGGGTAACCGGTCTGGTTCTGGTTCTGGTAAATGTCACCCGGCGCAAACGGGCACAAAAGGCCGCCCTGGAGGCGGAAAAACGCTTCCGGATCATGACCGAGGCCATTGATGACGTGTTCTGGATGGCCCTTCCGGGGCTGAAACGGATTCTTTACGTCAGCCCGTCATATGAAAAAATGTGGGGCCGGAGCTGTCAGAGTGTGTATGAGTCGCCCATGTCGTTTGTGGAAAGCATTGATTCCCGGGACCGAGCCCGGGTACGGCAGCGGATCAAGCATTACAGCGGCGGAACTTGGGATGAGGAGTACCGGGTGGTGCGCCCTGACGGATCCATCTGCTGGGTCCGGGACCGGGGATATCCGGTCTGTGACGAAAACGGAGGGCTTCAGATGATTGTGGGCGTATGCACGGACATTTCCGGTCTCAAATCCGCCCAGCGCGCCCTGCAAACCTCCGAGGGCCGGATCCGTCTGCTTTCCTCCCAGTTAATGGCGGCCCAGGAAAAGGAGCGCAAATACGTTGCACGGGAACTCCACGACAGTCTGGGCTCTGGACTGGCGGGGCTCAAGATTCAGATCGAGAATGCCCTGGCAGCGGCCCGGTCGTCGAAAACAGCGGTGGCGCCATCTGTGCTGGAGGGCCTGGTGGCCAACGCCGGTGACCTGATGGCCGAATGCCGGCGGATTCAGAAGGGTTTGCGGCCGCCCATGCTCGATGATCTCGGGCTCCTGCCCACTATTGACTGGTACTGCCGGCAGTTTAACAGCGTGTTTCCCCATATCCGGCTGGAAAAAATTCTCATGACCGATGAACAAGATATTGAGGAAGCCTTGAAAATCGTGATTTATCGGGTCATCCAGGAGGCCATGAACAATGCGGCAAGGCATGGCAATGCCGGCAGCATCCAGCTTTCATTGATCAAAAACGGACAATGCATGCTGTTGACAGTGGCAGACAATGGAATCGGTTTTTCCGCAGAAAAACAGGCCCGGGCTGACGCCGGTTACGGTCTGCTGGGGATGAAGGAGCGGGTGGAGCTAAGCGGCGGAACCTTCCGGGTGGAGTCCCGGCCCGGCCGCGGCGTCTGGATCAAAGCGGGATGGCAGTGCGCCGATCAACAGGAATAAGGAAGACCGGACCCAATGAATACAACAAAATCAAAAAAATCCGGGGAAGAAGGCCGGGATAGGGCCGTGGGAAACGGGATCTGGATGGCCAATGATCTGGACCGCCTCCTGGAGACGATCCTGGAGTCAGGGGCCCGGATGATGCGCGCCAGGGCGAGCTCGCTTCTGTTTCTGGACAGGAAAACGGGCCGGCTCAACTTTCAGGTGGCCACCGGCGCCAAAAAAGAGGAGATCAAGCAGTTCTCCATCCGGCTTGGAGAGGGCATTGCCGGGCATGTGGCCAGCACCGGGGAGCCGCTGCTCATCGCTGATGTCAGCCGGGACCGGCGCTGGTACCGGCACATAAGCGACCAGATCGGGTTCAAGACCCGCTCCATTGCCTGCGTGCCTTTAAAGGTTGGCAGCAGGGTCATTGGCGTGGTGGAATTTATCAACAAGGGTGAAAACGGAAAGTTCCAGGAAAGCGATCTGGAGCTGATCAATGTGTTTGCCGAGCTGGCCGCCATTGCTATTGAAAATGCCCGCAAATTCAAGCTCGTGGAACTGGAAAACCAGGACCTGAAACAGGACCTGCACCTGAGCCACGAAATCGTGGGCAAAAGCGACGCCATTCGGCAGGTGGTTTCCGAGGCCCGGCAGGTGGCCGATTCCATGGCCAGCACGCTGGTTCTGGGGGAAAGCGGCACAGGAAAGGAACTGCTGGCCCGCCTGATTCACCAGGCCAGCCCCCGCAAGGACCGGCCCCTGGTGGCGCTCAATTGCGCCGCCTTGCCCGAAACTTTGCTCGAATCTGAGTTGTTCGGGCATGAAAAAGGGGCATTTACCGGGGCTACGGGGACCAAGATCGGAAAATTCGAACTGGCAGACGAGGGAACCATCTTTCTCGACGAGATTGCTGAAATGAGCCCGTCCATGCAGGCAAAGCTTTTGCGGGTGCTCCAGGACGGAATTTTTTACCGGCTGGGCGGCAATACCCCCATTGCCGTGGATATCCGGGTGATTGCCGCCACCAACCGGCAGATAACCAAGGAGGTGGAATCCGGAAAATTCCGGGAGGATCTGTATTACCGGCTCAATGTTGTGGAACTCCACATGCCGCCTCTGCGGGAGCGCAAAAGCGATATTCCACTTCTGGCGGCCCATTTTGTGGAGTGGTTCCGCAAGGAAAAGGGGTACTTGGATCTGGAGATCTCAGATGCGGCAATGGAGAAGATGACCGCCTATGACTGGCCCGGAAATGTGCGTGAGCTGCAAAATGCCCTGGAGCGGGCCGTGGTCATGGGCGGGGGCGGTAAGATTGAGCCGGAGGACCTGCCCATGTTTGCATCCCGGGGCCCCGCGGCAGAGGGCATCGACGTGGGAATGACCCTTGAGGATGCAATCCATGCGTTTAAAAAGAAATTTATCCGCATGAACCTGGAAAAAACCGGCGGTAACCAGACCCGGGCTGCCAAAACCATGGGGATTCAGCGAACCTATTTGTCCCGGCTGATTTCCAGGTATGGCATGAAAAAAGATCGGAAGGACCGCTGATCACAGTCGGGATGATTTGGCCGGGGCTTTTGGAGAAAATGAAAAAAGGACGGGGCATGGCATGCCCCGTCCTTTTTTGCGATGGTCCTTATTCATTACAACAGGCCTGCCGGGTTTTTATTCTCCGGTGGCTGCACCGTGAAGCTTGACTTCGATCTTGTCGGTGAGGCCCTGGTAGTAAAGACGCAGGATGTCCAGGACTTCTTCGCGGCCGAAGTGATCCGGCAGTTGGCCGCCTTCGGAAAGCATCTTGCGAAGCATGGTGCCGGACAGCAGCACGCGGTCTTCCTTGGTGTGCGGGCAGGTTTTCAGTGATGCCATTCCGTCGCACTTGTGACAATAGAAGGTCCAGTCAATATTTAAGGGCTTGCATAGCAAGGCCTTGCCTTCTTCTGCCGGGGCCGGGATCTTGTTGAATATGGTCTGGGCTTCAAACATGCCGTAAAAGTCGCCCACGCCGGCATGGTCACGGCCGATGATCATGTGGGAGCAGCCATAGTTCTGGCGGAACGTGGCATGGAGAAGGGCTTCCCTGGGGCCTGCATAGCGCATATCCAGGGGATAGCCGCCCTGCACAACCTTGTCGGGCACAAAGTAATTGTTCACCAGCACGTCAATGCATTTGACCCGGACTTCTGCAGGGATGTCGCCGGGCTTGAGGTTGCCTACCAGAGAGTGGATAAAGCAGCCGTCGCTGACCTCAATGGCGATCTTGGCCAGGTATTCGTGGGAGCGGTGCATGGGATTGCGCAGCTGCAGGGCGGCAACCTTCTGCCATCCACGTTCCTCGAAAATTTTGCGGGATTCTGACGGGCGCATGTAAATGCCCTTGTACTTGGTCGGAAATTCGGCTTCAGAAAGAACCTTTACCGGGCCGGCCAGGTTAAAGGGTTTCTGGTTCATGACCATCTGAACGCCCGGGTGCTCATCCTGGGCAATCTTCCAGAATTCTTCGGGTGTGGGGGTGCCTTCGCCCATGAAAACCTTTTCGCATTCATAGCGCTTGTTTTCCTCGGTCATCTCAAATTTTTCGGTGACCTTCATGGTGGCCATGGCTTCGTTGGTTTCCGGATCATACAGGGCGATCTCGTCGCCTTCGCTGATGGCGTCGGCCTCTTCCTTGCTTGCCGACAGGGTCACGGGAACGGGCCAGAATGTGCCGTCTGACAGCTGGTAGCCGTCGCAGACACTTTTCCAGTCCGCCTTGTTCATAAAGCCGTCCAGGGGTGAGAAACCGCCGGTGCCGATCATGATCAGGTCACCGCGCTCCCGGGGAGAAAGGGAAACCTTTTTCAGCCCTTCGGCTTTTTTCTTTTCCGCTTCCAGTTCCGCGCCTTCCAGCAGGCAGATGGTCAGGCCCTTGCCGCCATGCGGGGGAATTAGATTCGACATGTCAACCTCTCCTTTCAAATGATGTTGGTCATTTCACAAAACCCGAAACAATTGCTAACGGGCATCTCGCCTTATACACCTCCTGATGTAAAGGAATTTATCTAATAAGAACAGCCGGATTTGTCAAGGCAAATCAAGGCATTTGCCGGGTGCGCTCAGCAATAAAGAACTTATTGGAACCATTTGTGATTTTCCAGAAACAAAAGGCTGTACAACAGGTCTTCCCGGCGGTGGGGTTCCAGGGTGATAACAGGCCCGGGGCCGGCGGTTTTCAGCCACTCATGCAAGGGCGTGAAATCGATGATGCCCCGGCCCATTCCCAGGTGGTCATCGGTTTTTCCGCAATTGTCGTGCAGATGGAGCTGGCGGATACGGGGACCGAGTATTTTGAGCCACGCTGAGAGGGAAAATGATCCAAATACGGTCAGGTGCCCCACGTCCAGACAGAAACCGGTTGTCTCTGGATCGGTTTTTTCAAACAAATCCGCCAGGTCTTTTGGGTCGGGTTCGTAGACGTTTTCCAGCACCAGGCGGATGCCTTTCTCCCAAAGGGCGCGGCCGTGGCTGTTCCATGTGTCAGCCGCCCGTTTGTACCACTCCTGCCGGATAAAACTGTAGCGGGCCGGGTCATAGCCGGCATGACAGACCATGGTTTCCGGGCCCAAAACCTCTGCAGCCGCCCGGGCCTGTGTCAGCCGTTTGCGGGTCACGGATCGGATTTCCGGATCCGTTGATCCCGGTGACAGGTCAAGAAACGGCCCGTGCACGGTAATGCGGCATCCGGCATCGGCAAACCGGCGGCCGGCCCGGGAAAAATCATCGTCCGCAAACCGGTCCAGAGATTCGGCATCCAGGCCGATTTCCGGCTGGATCCGGTTTTCCGCGAAAATCTCCAGCCAGTTTTGCTGCGGGTCCATGAGCCAGGTAAACGGGATGTTGACCTGAACATTTTCAAGGATGCGGGTTTTTGCGGAATCAAACATTTCTGCCATAAAATTTTCCTTGTCTGCCGGCCCAGGTGGCTATTGGCTGAAATATAGCATATACTGCAATTGACATGAAGGCCATGAATAAAAAAGTTCCCTCCCTGCCTTTTCCAAACATCCAGGCGCTGCCATCGGAATTTTACTTAACACTTAATCGCTTAAAACTTAACACTGTCTGTAAAAAAGACTTTTTACAGGCTCATCAAAGTTACTGTTTCTGGGCGTTTCTGATGCTGACTTCCTCAAATGTCCGGATTTCGGCCAGCACCCGGGTGGCAGCATCCAAAAGTTCCATGGCCAGGGCCGCACCCGTGCCTTCTCCGAGCCGAAGCCCGAGATCCAGCAGCGGCTCCATGCCCAGCCGGTCGATCATGAACTGGTGGCCGATTTCCACGGAGCGGTGGCTTGTAAACAACCATTTTTTGGCTCCCGGGGCCAGTTCGCATGCAATCAGGGCCCCGGCTGTGGCGATCAGGCCGTCGCACACCACTGGAAATCCCAGGGCGGCCCCGCCGATGACCAGACCGGCCAGGCCGCCGATTTCAAACCCGCCCACCTTGGCCAACACGTCAACGGGATCTTTCGGGTCCGGCGTGTGCAGGTCCAGGGCACCGCGAATCACTTCGATTTTGTTTGCCAGGGCGGCATCATCAATGCCGGTGCCCCGGCCCACAAGCTTTTCCGGGTCAATCCCGGAAAATGCCGCAATCACAGCAGAAGAGGGGGTGGTGTTGCCGATGCCCATATCTCCGGTGCCCAGCATGTCCACCGGTTGTGCAGCGTGGAGCTGTTCGGCAATGCGGATGCCGGCCTCAATGGACAAAATAGCTTCCTGTCGGGTCATGGCAAATTTTCGCCTGAAATTATCAGTCCCTTTTCGGATTTTTTCATGAAAAATCGGCAGATTTTTTTCAAAATCATGGTTTACGCCCAGGTCCGCCGCCCGGACTTCCGCGCCGGCGTGCCGGGCCAGGACGTTGATTGAGGCCCCGCCGTCCACAAAGTTGTAAATCATCTGGGCCGTGACTTCCTGGGGAAAAAGGCTTACCCCTTCCGCCACCACGCCGTGATCACCCGCGCAGGTAACGATGACCTTGCGTTTCAAGTGCACATCCAGGCTTCGGGCCATGCCCGCCAGGCGCCGGGCCGCGTCTTCCAGCATTCCCAGGCTGCCGCCGGGCCGGGCCTGATCAGACAGCCGGGCCGCGGCCTTTTGTTCAAATTGTTCATCCGGAGGGCGGATTTTTTCAATGGCTTCGTTAAGGTTCATTGTGTCTCTCCTTTCTGGCAAAAATCAGACGATGTAAAAGCTTTTAACAAAAAAAGGGTCCCGACCGGAAAACATGGGTTTTCCTGCCGGAACCCTTTACCATCGGATTCCGTAAATTCGCGTTTTTTACACGTCTTCTGACTTTCCGGATTGAAATCCCGCGTGCGCCTTCCCGCCGGCCTGAAAACCGACAGTGACCGCAGGGCCATGGCCCTGCATGCACGCGGGCGTTTACCGGTTCGCAGCGCCGGGAGCGTCACGGGTTTGCACCGTGTTCCGTTTGCAAAAAACGCCCTGTTTCAATTGTCTTAAAATTTTTAACCAAGGGGTGCCGGCAAAGTCAAGCAATATCTGCAAGGCCCTCCAGGGCCGGAAGGGATTTGCTCAGATCATTGAAGGAAAATACCTCCAGACTCACAGTGCCGCAAAATCCCTCCAGAATTCGCGATACAGCCGGAACATGCCGGGCATCCAGGTGATGAAGGCCCAAATGGCCGCGGCCGGCGGCCACGCCGCCGTATAAATGCAGAATCGTGATCCTGCGGCGGAAAAGTTCAAAGGTTTCCATGAGATCAAAATGGTGCTCCATCAGATGTCCGGTATCCAGGCACACGGAAACATCCATGGCTTCTGCCACGGGCTCCATCCATTCGGGCGGATAATCCAGGTTTTCAATAGAGATGTGCCGGGGGTCAATCCCGCTCTGTACCAGCAGCCGTTCCAATGCATCAATGGCCCGTTTCTGCCATTTTTGCACCGTGCCCGCATCTGTGCTGTTTTCTTCAAAAGGCAGATGCAGGGTCCAGGTCACGGGCGCAAGGGGCCGGGCCCGGTCTGCGGCCGCCAGGATGCGTTCAATGGCTTCTTTTTGCCGGCCGGGGACCGCATCTGTGATGTTGACATCTGTGGGCAGGTGCACGTTGTAGGAAATTTGTTGATTTTCTGCCAGGGCGGCCATTTGCCGGATATCGTTTTCAGGCGGCAGGTGTTTGGCAGGTGCGCTTTCAAAAATGAGCACCTCGATTTCGTCCAAAAACGGCGCCAGCATGGAGACATTGGGCAGGATGTGGTCCGGGTAGATAAATGAGGGGCAGGCCAGGGAAAAGCTGAATTGGTTTTTATAGGACCGGGGCAGGGGCGTATAGGGATGTTTTCCGGAAATACCGGTTTTATGGTCGGTCAAATCTGTGGATTCCTTCCTCTCTGGCTGCGTTTACCGCATTCCGGTATTCCCCGGGTCCAACCGGCCGGGCCAGTTCCGGCACTTTTGCGGCATGACCCATGGGCCGGTACTGGCTCATGACATTGACATAGGTGTCCGGAGAGATTTTTTTTACAATAAAGGCCATGGCCTCCCGGGTGCCGGCCAGGTTTTCCGGCAGCACCAGGTGGCGCACCAGAAGGCCGTGCACGGCAATGCCCCCGGGGTCAATTGTCAGGTCGCCGACCTGCCGGTGCATTTCCTGTAGGGCGGCTTTGGCGGTTTCCGGGTAGTCCGGGGCATCGCAGGCCCGGCTGGCAATGTCGGGATCCATGAATTTCAAATCCGGCATGTAGATGTCAATCACCCCTTGGAGAAGGTCTAAAGTTTCCCGGGTTTCATATCCCCCGCAGTTGTAGACCAGGGGAATGTGCAGGCCCTTTTCAACAGCCTTTTCCAGGGCGGATAAAATCTGCGGCACCACATGGGTGGGGGTGACAAAATTGATGTTGTGGCAGCCCAGGGCCTGGAGCTCCATCATCATGTCTGCGGCCTGCTGCGCTGTAACCGGCTCCCCCCGCCATTCATGGCTGATCTCCCAGTTCTGGCAGAAGCAGCAGGTCAGGCTGCAGCCGGTCATAAAGATAGTGCCCGAGCCGTTTCGGCCCACCAGTGGGGTTTCCTCGCCAAAGTGGGGGTGGCAGCCCGAAACCATCATCTGTTCAGCGATCCCGCAGATTCCGGCTTCACCGGCTGTCCGGTTGACGTGGCACTGCCTTGGGCAAAGGGTGCAGTCTTTCAGGATTTCGTGTGCCCGGCGGGTTTTTTCGGCCAGTTTGCCGGTTTTGTGGGTTTCCATGTATGCCGGTCGGTATGGGCTGCTCATGGGTCTATCCTGTGTCTGAAGATTATGGATAAGGATAAAGAGGGGGCGGGGCCATGTCAATGACAATTGCCCCGGCCTGTCAATGCCCTGAGCGTTTTTCCGGGGCCGTGTTTCCGGCGGGGATCAGAAGTGGCTCAGTGGTTTTCGCATGGGGCCGGCCGGGT